>CALMZT010000810.1 GCA_937870805.1 uncultured Chloroflexota bacterium | reverse complement strand
GGTGTGCTGTGTGGAAGCAAACGTGTGCGTCGTGATGCGCCACGCATGATCCCAGGCAAGCAGATAATCATCGACCAGCATTCGCATCAATTCGGCGATGGCAATCACTGGATGTGTATCGTTAATCTGAATAGCGACGATATTGGGGAATGTGTCCCAATCGGTGTTTTTGATCTGGAAACGGCGCACAATATCTTGCAGCGAACAGGAAACAAAAAAATACTGCTGCTTGAGGCGCAGTTCGCGTCCTTGCGGCGTGTTGTCGTTGGGATACAGGACCTTGCTGATATTTTCGCTGTAGGTTTTCTGCTCTACAGCGCGTGCGTAATCGCCCACGTCAAACAACTGGAAATCGAATTCTTTGCTGGCGCGCGCCCGCCACAAACGCAGCATATTCATCGTTGTCGTTTTATAGCCGGGAACGAGCGTGTGAAAAGGTTCGCCCATGATCGTCTGGTTGTACAGCCAGCGCACACGGTAATTACCCTGTTCATCGGTGTAACCTTCGGTGCGCCCGCCAAAGTGGACTTCCACCATATCGTCGGGCTGCTCAAACTCCCAGGGATTGCCGTAGTACAGCCATTCGTCGGGGCTTTCGATCTGCCAGCCATCTTTAAACGACTGTTTAAAAATGCCAAACTCGTAGCGAATGCCATAGCCGACAGCAGGTACATCAAGCGTTGCCAGAGAATCCATGAAGCACGCCGCCAGCCGTCCCAGACCGCCGTTGCCTAATCCCGGCTCAATATCCAGCTTCACCAATTCATCCAGATCAATGTCGTAGGCTTTCAATGCCTGACGCGCGATGTCTTCGGATTCGGTATACAGCAGATTTTGAGTAAGCTGGCGTCCCATCAAATATTCTGCGGACAGGTAATAAACAAATTTGGGGTTATGTTCAAAATAAGCGTGAACGTTCTTTTGCCAGTCGTACATCATGTAGTCGCGGATGGTGATTGATAGAGCGTTATAAATGTCCTGCAATGAAGCCGTGTAGATCGCTTGCCCGCGTGTGTAGTAGAGATTGTCTGCTAATGCCCGCGTAAAAGCATCAACCGATTTATCAATCCGCGTAAGGGTGTCCTGTGACGTTTTCATGGAATTCACCTTTCTCTGTGTATCAGTTCAGCGCAGCAGTCTAGCGTATTCTTCCAAACCCTTCGTTTTGGATTATACGCTGAATCTGTAATGCGGATTGATAAGGCTGGTTTTGACTCCCTTCTTCCCCACACTGAAGAAGAAGGGTTGAAGGGGGTTATTTTAAATACACGGTGCGCAGGCTCTCGATATGTCCATCGGTGTGTCCAGCGATGATATACACCAGTGCACGAGGGGTCACTGTGTTGTTACTCGCAGTACCGCGCACGGTGAGCATCTCTGGTGTGAGGTGTTTGAACAGCAGCAAGTTTGCCGCGCGCAGGCTGTCGAATTCTTCTAATAGATCACTCAACGGAACAGCAGAAAAATTCGATTCGCGTACAAACTCATTCTGCTCAAAGCCCGAAAGCGGTGTCGCATCTTTGCGCGAAATACGCAGCGCACGATAGCTAAACACGCGCTCGGCATCGTTCAAATGTCCAATCACCTCTTTGATGTTCCATTCACCGGGCGCAGGGTAAACTTGTGCTTGTTCATCTGAGACGCCGCGCAGCAAATCGGCAAGCTGCTGGCGCTGGTCTTGCAGCATTTGCAGGACATCGCCATCGGGCACGCGCGCGACGTAACCCGCATAAAACTCAGCATATTCATCAGAATTTGGACGTTGAATCATGATTCCCCCGTCGTTGCATAAGCCTGTTTCGCTCGATTGTATAGGCAATGGATAGGCAGCAAGAGTCCCGCGCGAGTCCAATTATCCACTTGATTGTAGTTCTGCCAGATAGTTATCCATATCGGCGCGCGTCATCTCGCCAATTTTCATGCCGCGCACCAATCCTTCCTCATCAATGACATAGGTCACAGGCAAGCCGATCACACCGTAGAGGCTACGCGCTGCACCTGCCGGGTCGAGCAGCACATTGATGCCGCTGATATTGTGTTCCTGGAGGAAAGCGTTGATGACTTCGGGCGTCTCACCCGCATTAATGGCGACGATCAACGCGCCCGTTTCGGGGTCCTGCTCTTGCGCGAATGCCGTGAAAGCCGGCAGTTCACGCACGCAGGGTATACACCACGTTGCCCAAAAGTTCAGGAACACGATGCGCCCGCGAAAATCTATGATCTGCACATAAGAGCCATCTAACGCGGTGAGGGTCATGTTCGGCGCATTCCAGTTCATGCGTGGTACGCTGCCCTGTGGCGTCATCGGCGTGAGGTTATCGCGCGGCGCACTGCCACTGCTCAGAGCAGTAATCAGTGCTGCCACCAGCCCCA
>CALMZT010000809.1 GCA_937870805.1 uncultured Chloroflexota bacterium | reverse complement strand
AGACTCTTTTTCATCAATTCCATGTTAGCTTGCAGGTCAGTCACGCTTTAGTAGCCTCTATCACGCTCTAGCCGATTCAGCAGCGGCTCATTCTCTAAGTAGCGCTTGAGGTTCTCGGCAAAGATGGCAGCAGCCCGCTGATTGTAAAACACGTTGTTGCCAGCAATATGTGGACTGATAATCACGTTATCGAGATTCCACAGCGGGCTGGTTTTGGGCAGCGGTTCTTCCTCAAACACGTCGAGCGCCGCGCCCGCAATCGTGCCGTTCGCCAGCGCCGAAATCAACGCCGCCTCGTCAATCACTGCGCCACGCGCCACGTTGATAATCACTGCCGTTTTCTTCATCGCCTTCAACACATGCTCATTGACGCTGTGATAGGTCTCTTTGGTCAGCGGCGTGAGGATCACCAGATAATCGCATTCAGTCACCATCGACGCCAGCGCTTGCGGCGGATACAGGCGCGCGGGGATGTCACCTTCGGGATCGCCCAAGCCTTCGTCCTGATAACCGCTGTGATCGGCGGGGTGCTTCACGTCACGCTTCGTCGCCAGCACACGCATACCGAGTGAATCCGCGATGCGCGCGAGTTCACGCCCGATGCTGCCGTAACCAACGATGCCCAGTGTTAAACCGCGCAAACCATGTGGCAGAAAAAGCTGGGCGCGATTTTCGTGCCATTCGGCTTTCGCTTTCAGTTCCATCGTCAACGGCAGCTTGTACATGAACGCCAGCATCATCGCCAGACAGAATTCAGCGATGTGGGTGCTGTGGACACCGCTTGCCGTCGTCACTTCCACGTCTTCCGCCAGGACAATCGGCTCTTTCAGCGCGTGATCTATCCCGGCAGAATGCAGTTGTATCCAACGCAGGCGCGGCGCTTGTTCGGGCAGCGGGTAGCGGTTCGCCGTGTACAGAATTTCCGTATCGTGCCATACATTGTCGGGCACATTCGGATAATGGCGCTCGATGTGCAAGCGCGGCGAAACTTCGCGAAGCTGCTCCATGATCTCGTCAGTGAAATTCATCGCCACGATAACGCGGATTTGTTCGGTATTGGCATCAGTCATGAAGAAAATCCTATGAACCGTAATAGAGGTGGCGCTAGTATAGAATTTGAAGCGCAAAGTCGCCAAGAGTAACCAGGTATAATAGTGGAAACAATCGAAAGGTTGCTATGACCACACTCAATTCAGAGCTTGCCAACGCTGTACTCAGCTACCTGCGTGTCACACCCGCTGCGCCTGATGTGACGTTCTTAGACACCCTCATGACGGCTTATATCCGCCGCGTCCCTTGGGAAAGCGTCTCGCGCATCGCCAAGCGCGCACGAACGCCAGAAACGGCACAGTGTCCGCGTTTCGCTGAGGAATTCTGGCAGAGCGCACTAGAGAACGGCACGGGTGGTACATGTTTCGAGAGCAACTACGCATTTTTCGCGCTGCTGCGTTCGCTTGGTTACGATGGCTATCTCACAATCAACGATATGCTGACGACGCGAGGCTGCCATACAGCGATCATCCTCAACATCGACGGCGAACAGTGGCTCACCGACGCGGGCTATCCGGTTCATCAAGCATTACGGATTGATGCGGCACAAGCCACAGAACGCGCGGGACACTTTCACACCTACACGGCGACACCGGAGAGCACAAACCAGTATCGCATTGAGCGGGATAAACATCCTAAGCCCTACTGCTTCACACTGTTGAATACACCTGTTGTCGAACCTGATTATCGCGCAGCGACGACCAACGATTACGGTGAGGATGGCTTATTTCTCGATAAAGTCATCGTCACGCGGGTAGTGGATGAGCAAATCTATCGTTTCATCTACATGAACAGCACTTTGATGCTTGAATCGTTTGACAACAGCGCTGTACGCACAGAGCAGCCACTTGGTGACGACGCAGCAGAAACTGTCGCGCAGCGCTTCGACATGAATCCGGCGCTGATCGCTGCTGCCCTTCAGGCTGTTCCGTAGCGACACTCCCCTCTGCGTGTTAAATTACCGAAAAGCACCGTAAAGTCCCGACCTTCAGGTCTGGGAATATGAGGCGGGGTGCATTTCAAAATGGGGGCGAGAATGCGATATACTGCAATAAAAAGCCATGAGAAAAGATAAACAAGCC
>CALMZT010000808.1 GCA_937870805.1 uncultured Chloroflexota bacterium | reverse complement strand
CTTGACCCGATTGCAACACAGCGCATTGAGGAACTGATGCGCGAACTGATGCAGAACTACACCATCGTCATCGTGACACACAATATGCAGCAGGCGACGCGCGTGTCGGATTACACAGGCTTCTTCAACGTGCGTAAATCGGGCGAAGGCAATCAGGAGACTCGTTGGGGTGAACTGGTGGAATTTGCGCCGACAGAGCAGGTGTTCAATGACCCTGCAAAGCCAGAAACAGCAGATTACATCAGCGGGCGCTTTGGATAGTCGTTAGCAAAATGCCAGAAGATATCATTAGTCCTCTGGCATTTTTTCTTATGGATAAACCAATTAGAAAACGCCTAATCCGAGCGGTGTCAAGGCATCCATAAAGTCGGTCGTAAACAGGGTCTCATTCAAATAGGTCTCGAAAGCGTCAATCAGCGGTTGAAACTGACGATAGGGATGCTTATGACTGACGGCATCGCGGGCGCGTTCCCAGACATGTTTGTGGGGATTCAAATCGGGACAGGCAGGCGGGAAGTAGAGGACTTGCAAGCGATCCGTCTGTTCAATCAAGGTCAGCACCTCGCCAAAATGCCAGGGGGCGCGCTCCCGCAGGAGTAAAATCGGTTGTGGATACAGCAGCAACAGGATCCTCAGGAAATTGCTGGTCAGCTCGGCGTTGGCTTCCGCTGCTCACCACGCTGAACTATCTGCGCGAGCGCTATGGCAGTATCCCTGATTATCTGCGTGCGTGCGGCGTGAGTGAAGCGCACATTGCCACCTTACGCGCGATGCTGGTGGAAGCCTCTAATGGCTATAAAGAGATGGAATCATGACTACACAGCGACGGCTTATCTTCGATACGATTGCAAACGCGCGTGATCTCGGCGGCTGTTCGGTAGGTGGCAACGGGCAGCACACACGCTGGCGGACGTTTGTGCGCGCCGACCATTTTCAGTCGTGGTCAGAGGCAACAAGGCAAGCGTTGATCGACTACGGTGTCAAACTGGTCATCGACCTGCGCGCGCCTCACGAATTACAACGAATGCCGAACAGCTTTGCAACGTCGCAGGAGATCACTTACCTCAACATTCCGCTGTTGACTGACGAGCTGGATCTGAGTCCACATTTTCAAGCGCTGCGGATGAAAATGGCGGATAATCACGAAATGTATGCCTTCATGCTCAATGAGAGTAAGCCACAAATCGGCAAAATCTTTACGGCAATGGCGACGCATAATGTGCCGACACTGTTCCACTGTTACGCGGGCAAAGATCGCACAGGAATTATCACAGCGCTGTTACTGAGCCTGGCAAACGCCGATCATGAGGTGATTGCGCACGATTATTCGCTGACAGGTGAATATCTTGTGGAACATATTGCGGAACAGCGCACCGCAGCACTTGCAGCAGGCATGGATATTGAACGCTTCGACGTTTGGTTTGCCTCGACAACACAAACGATGGTGACGACGTTGAGCCATATACAGGAAAGTCACGGTGGGGCGCGTGCGTATTTGAGCGCGTGCGGTGTCAGCGATGAGCATATCGACACACTGCGCGCGATGCTGGTAGAAGATTAGCCACCGCTTAATGGAGTCAAACAGCGTGTTCATGCACTTGACGCAAAGCCGGAGTCGTAGGGGCGCACCATGTAAGCGAAGCGGCGTGCGCCCGCTTTCATCATTACAACAAGATGAACCGCTGACGCTGAAAAACGCATCCTGAAGGCTTAGCTTGACACCTGAAAGTCGATGGCTCACCCCTACCTCTACAACAGATCAGCATGTATAGTAACGGGCGCTTTCGCTCGAATGTTGGAAGAGTGCCTATGCTGCGCCGCCGTTTGCCTGATCTGTTGAGCCTTGCGCTGTTGTTCGTCCTGCCGCTGCTGATGTTCGGGCAGCAGACGCTGGGCGGGCGCACACTGCTCCCCGCCGAAAACCTGTATCAGACTGAACCCTACGCCACGTACCGCGAACAGCTTGGCGTGCCTGCAATTCCGCACAATCATCTGCTGGACGATCTGGTGCTGGAAAATTTGCAGTGGAAGTCATTCATCCGCGCCAGTTTTGCGCAGGGCGAGTTTCCGCTGTGGAATCCGCATCAGTTCGCAGGCATCCCCTTTTTCGCGGCGGGGCAACCTTCAACACTCTATCCCTTCAGTATCCTCTACTACGTGCTGGATTTGGCAGCGGCTTACGGCTGGTTTACCGTCGTGCAGTTGTGGCTGGCGGGCGCGTTTATGTACGCTTTTGTGCGCGGCTTGCATGTTGGGCGCTTCGGCGCGCTGGTAGCAGGGGTGACGTATCAACTCAGCGCATTTTTCGTCATCAGCGCCGTGTTCCCGATGATTATTGCTTCGGCGGCGTGGCTGCCGCTGCTGCTGTTGATGACTGAGTACGTCATTCGCCAGCAACCTGCGTTCAAGGGTCGCCCTACGACAGCCGTGTGGGTCATCATTGGCGCGGTGGCATTGGGCTGCAACATTCTCGCCGGACATGTGGAGATCACGTACTACACGCTCATCATCACGGCGTATTATGCGGCGGCGCGGTTGGGGTGGGAGTTGTGGAATGCAAGCGGGGAAAGGGCAAGGCATGCCTTGCCCCTACGGCAGACGATTGTTCATGTTGTGACGCGCGGCGTGTGGCTGGCGGTGATGGTGGGGTTGGGCTTGGGATTAGGCGCGGTGCAGGTGGTGCCGCTGTTTGAAGTCGTGCGCGTCAATTTTCGTTCCGACAGCGCGAGTTTCGATCAAGTGCTGACGTGGGCACATCCGGTGCGCGACGTATTGCAATTTGTGATGCCGAATTTCTACGGTAATCCTGCTCACCATAGCTATTTTGATGTGTTCAGCGGGCAAACGGTGTCGCTGATTGATACTGTCGTCAACAACTTGAACGGCGCGCGCATCGTGCATACCGATTGGGGGATGAAGAATTACGTTGAGGGCGCACTGTATCTGGGAATTCTGCCACTGGCGCTGGCGATTTATGGATTAACCGCAAAGGCGCAGACATTGAGTACAACGTTGACGCAAAGCGAAGCGGAAAAGCAGCCGCCGTATCGCCGGATTTTTGCGATTTTGGCGCTGCTCGGTTTGACGTTCATGTTGGGCTTACCGACATATGCGCTGCTGTATTATAGATTCCCTGGCATCAATCAACTCCATGCGCTGTTCCGCTGGATATTCGCGGTGACGCTGTGTGTAGCAGTGTTGGCGGGTT
>CALMZT010000807.1 GCA_937870805.1 uncultured Chloroflexota bacterium | reverse complement strand
TCAGAATATCGCCCTCATCACCGTGCCAATTGTGATGTATGGGCTGTTTCGCTATTTATATCTCGTCCATGTGCGCGGCGAAGGCAGCGCACCGGACGAAGTGCTGCTGCGTGACCGTCCCCTGCAAATTGCCTTGCTGCTGTGGGGTTTAACCTTCATCGGCATTCTTTACTTTGTGCCGCTCATTGATTGGTAGCCGATGCACACCGCCAGCGCCCCTGCCAAAGTTATTTTATTCGGAGAACACGCCGTCGTCTATGGACAGCCTGCGATAGCCGTTCCTGTATCCAGTTTACGCGCCACCGTCCAGGTCACATCTGGTAAGGGGTTACACATTGTCGCTGCCAATCTTGGGCGCACGCTGCCCATCAATATCAACGCAGACGTTGTTGACGACGCCTTAGCCCTCACTGCCAAACTTGTTCTGCAAACGCTCAAACTTCCAGCGCCTGATCTTACCCTCACGCTCGACTCGCAAATCCCAATGGCAAGCGGCTTAGGCAGCGGCGCGGCAGTTTCCACAGCACTTGCTCGCGCCCTCAGCAGCGCTTTAGGACAGCCACTGGACAACGAAACTCTGAACACCATCGTCTACGAAGTCGAAAAAAAGCATCACGGCACACCCAGCGGCATCGACAATACCGTCATCGTCTACGAGCAGCCTGTCTACTTCGTGCGCCAGCAGCCTATCGAACGCTTGAACATTGCCAAACCATTCACGCTCATCGTTGCGGATACAGGCAAAAGCGCCCTCACTCGCGTCGCAGTTGGTGACGTGCGCAAACTCTATGAAGCCAATAAAGACCATATTCAGCCGATCTTAGACGCCATCGGCTCACTCGTGAAAGACGCCCGCCTTGCGCTCGAACATGGTGATATTGCCGCGCTAGGTCCACTGATGCTGCAAAATCACGCCTACTTACAGGAAGCTTCCCTTTGCTCAACCGGACTCGGCGCGCGTGTGGGGACAGCAATGAAAGCGGGCGCACTCGGCGCAAAACTCTCTGGCGGCGGGCGCGGCGGCAATATGATCGCCCTCGTCACCCCTGAAACACGCAATAACGTTGAACAAGCCCTTCTCAACGCAGGGGCTGTCCATGCCTTCTTCACAATGGTAAGCTAACCTCTTCTTCTCTTGGCGTCCTTGGCGACTTGGCGGTTCAAATGTTGACTTTCATCAAACTTGGCGGCTCACTCATCACTGATAAACGGATCGAATCCAGCTTTCGTCAGGATGTAACGGCGCGTGTTGCACACGAAATCGCGGCAGCGCTGCGCGATAAACCAGCCCTGCGCGTGCTCATCGGTCATGGCAGCGGTTCCTTTGGTCACTTTGCCGCCAAACGTTATCGCACCATCGAAGGCGTGCATACCCCTGAAGAATGGCGCGGCTTTGCCGAAGTCGCCACCACCGCCGCCGAACTCAACTATCTTGTCGCTAAAACGCTGCACACTGCTGGTGTTCCGGTATGGCGTCTGCAACCCTCTGCCTCCGCGCTGGCGTGCGACGGCAGAATTGCCCATCTATCTGCCGAGCCTGTCCAACAAGCGCTTGAACGTGGACTTGTGCCTTTGGTTTACGGCGACGTTGCGCTCGATACCGTGCGCGGCGGCACGATTATTTCTACCGAAACGATCTTCTTTTACCTCGCACATCATATTCGCGTCAATCAGATTTTGCTCTTGGGTGAAGTCGCAGGCGTCTACGACCAGAATGGCATAGTCATCCCCGAAATTACGCCTGACAACATCGCCGACATCGAAAACGCACTCGGCGGTTCATCCGGCACAGATGTGACAGGCGGTATGGAAACCAAAGTGCGCGACATGCTGGCACTCACGCAGCGCAAGCGCGGCTTAACAATCCGCATCATGGATGGCACCCAGCCCGATTTGCTCCGTCGCACCTTGCTCGATGAAACCCAATCAGGCACATTGATTCACACAAACTAACATGTTGAACTCGCTAAAAGTTTACTCAACTCCTGATGCAAGTTAATTTTTATATTCGGTAACGGCGATGCGCCTCTGTGTTTCTCCCTTTACAAGGGTAGGTATTCGATTCTAAGCTCAACAAACCTTCCATAATACACTTGCGTTAAGCCTGTTTTCATGCGCAAATGTTCAACAAC
>CALMZT010000806.1 GCA_937870805.1 uncultured Chloroflexota bacterium | reverse complement strand
GAGAGTGGCGTCCATGCGCCGTCGGTACGATTGAAGGTGTTTTTAGAGCGCACCCAATAGAATCGAGTGGCGTTGCTTGCGAGTCCGGTATGCAGGTAGTAATTGCCCGTGACAGTCGCAAGCAACGTGGCAGTCGAACGATCATTGGTTGCCGATGACCAGATTTCGGCAGCGAACAGTGTCGAGTCCTTCAGCGCATCCCAGGCGATTAAAATGCCCTTCAGTGTGGCAGTAACGGTCAGCCCAGTCAGTGTCGGCGCGGGAACAGGCGTAATCGATAAATTAAGTGGCATTGATTGTCACCGTGTAATCCTGATAGGGGAAGGCTTTGGCAGTGACAACGTATGCGCCAGCAACGGTGGTCGCAAGCGTGAATGTGCCGTCAGTGACTGTTTGGTCAGCTATCGCTGCGATGCCGGAATTTGCCGGGGGCTTAACCGACACCGTAGTCGGGTTGGGCAGCGTTGCCCCCAGCGTGGCTTTGAATGTACCGTTGGCAATGATGGACGTAACATCCCAGGTGGCGACCGTGGTGAGCAGTGGGCGGGCGGTCTTCACGCCCGCAGAGTAATACTCGGTTGCTGGATTGGCTATCGCCTCTACCACCGTTTCGCCAGTTTGTGCCTGAATTGTCAGCATGTCGTCGGGTACTTGGCCGGTGCGTAGGATTTCGCCGGTTGTGGTGTTGTAGACTGTAAAATATTTCATCGTTTAGCTTCCAGTAAAAATAAAGACATCTTTTCGTAAACTGGACCAGGCACTCCGCTTCCGTTATTTACGATATTTGCGCTTATTCCTAGCGTATATGTGTGTGCGCCAGCGCCAGGCGTATCTGAATATATAAAATGAACAGGCCCTGCCGAATAGCCGCCAACGGAGTAAATAACGACCCCGTCTCTCTGCACGACGACAATATTGCTAGCCCCGGAATCACTATAGGACCCAGGGCCGCTAAATCCTCCCTGGATAACAATCATCCCGCCTGCACTATCGATTGCCGCCGATACCATTGGCACATATGCGCCGCCAGCCCAGTAGAACATCGTAGGGCCGGCTGCATATGCGAACACAGGAATCGTCACCGCATTGCCCGCGATATTGATCGTATTCACCGCGTTGATCGCGGAGGCCGTGAGCGTGCCTGAAAACGTCCCGGTCGCTGCGCTAAGCGTTCCGGAAAAACTACCTGTAGCTGCGCTCAAACTTCCTGCAAACGTACCCGACGCTGCTGACAGTGCCCCGCTAAACGTTCCACCCGCATTGATCGTGAGCCCGGAGCCCGTCCATGCCAAGTACTGCCCGGTTGGATCACCAATATGTAATTTATAAGTCCCGGAGTGGTTGCCCACCCAGAACCCAGTACCAGTTAAATACCCGGTCGACCCGCCACGAATAAACCCCGACGCGTCGAGCGTGATGTTGCCCGCCGTCATGGTGCCGAGGTTTGCACTTAGCGAAGACAGATTCGTCACATTCATGCGATCTGCCGTTACTGAGTTTGCAACCAGATACCCGCCGTCTCGTGTGAACTTCCACGCAGACCCGTCCCAGCCATAAAGCCCGCGTACATTCGCGTCCACCACGTCAAGAAAAACGGCGGTCTGACCATCGACAGCTGCGGGGTTCGCAGGAAGCGTCGTCACCATGACGATCCCACCCGTTGCGGTTGGCGTCGCTGCAAACGGTGTTGAGGGCGTCAGCGCTGCGGTCCCGAACTCATCGTAAAACGCCACCCTGAAGTTCATTGCCACGCCGGGTTGCAACCCGGTCTTCATGTACGCGTTGTTTGAGCCTTTGTAAATTTCCGTTCCCGAATTCATCGGCACGGTCGGGTCAGAGCTCATCCAGACGATCATCCCAGCGAGGTCCTGATCTGCGGGGCGAATCGCAGAAATGCCGACCTGCCCAGGCCCCGCCTCAAGCGTCACTCCCGTTGGAGCGCCGGGTGCGGGATTGCTAAACGTCATGGTCGTCCAGTTTGCGGACTGACCCACGACCGTTTTTGCCTTTACCAGAATTTTTACATCACGACGCGGACCGCCATCATTCAGATTCTTCGCGTAGCTATAGCTGTAACCTGTAGTGATAACCGTCTCTTCTCTCAGAAGAACGTCGGCAGTGGTTTTAACCTGAACGATATAGCTTTGAGCGCCAGAGAGGGCGTCCCACGCAACCTGAAGGTCTTTACCTAAGAAGTCTGGGTTTGCACGCAGGTTTGCGACATCAGGAGACACGCCCGAGGTCGCTACGGTATGGGTTATAGTAAGCGCATCACCCAGTAGCCCCAGCGCGTTTGTGGCGGCAACCTTGATTGTATATGTACCAACTGGGACATTCTTGATGTCGTATGACGGTATATCGGAAGTCGCCTCTTTCCAGTTCTCGCTGCCAAGCCGCCAGAATATTTTGTAATTGGTCGCAAGCGACGGCGCAGCCCAGCTCACGGCGATTTGGGCACCAAAGATGCCTGGGTTCAGCTCTACCATCTCCGTTAATGCGATCAGGTCCGTAACTACACCGGGACGCGCACTTACAATGCTCGTCTTTGGGCGCTCCAACACAAGCCCGTTCTCGATTGCCGCATACTTAGCCGGGTTGTGCTCAATGGCGGAAATGGCAAAGGTGCTCTTTGACATACCATCCTGAGCAACCTTGACCACACGCGCGAGAACCGGGTTGAGACTGGGTTCCGTCACCATCCATATCGCATTTGGTACGGGTAGTGCGGGCAACGGCGATGTCCAGCTTACCGCCGTATACTCGCCAGCCGACTGTATTAGCGACCTTTCGTAGAAGGTTCCATCGGCTGCGCGAATCGATATCGTTGCGCCAGCAGCTGCGATCTTCAAAGGCGCATCAAGCGTCGCGGATGTCAGGGTAACTGAAACTAGCCGTCCTGCCATGCGCTTGCCGGATTTGAACTGATCGTGAATTTTGATGATTTCGCCGGGGAGCACAAGTGCGGAGTCAATACCGACCTTGAAGCTAATCAGGTTAGACTCGTCGCGTTCGGTATACAAAATCCATCGGCCAACCCGCGCAGCTTGCCCACGACTGGTGCAGCCGAATGCAACGGTTTCGAGCTTTCGAATCCCGTAGCGCTTTATCAGCTCAGGGTCTTCGACATATTCAAGCTTGCGCTTGAATCTTTCTTCTGGGTCATTCCATCCCACCAGCACAACAGAGTGCCTGTCTTTTCTCGAAGAGCCTGTGTAGTGAAACAAGCCATCTACAACGTTCGCTTGACTAAATTCCATACTGGAATCGGCGGGGCTGTCCTGGGTGAATGCGGCCATGCTGCCGCCCCAGTACATCATTCCGCGAAACGCCGAAGATATCTCGGAGATTAGTCTGTATGCCTCACTGAGCGTTTGAATCGCGGTATTGATAGCGAATCTGGGCTCCATTCCGCCAAAGCCATCAGGCACCTGCTCGTCACAATAGCGACCTATCTGGTATAGCTTTCCTTTATCTACCTGATCCTCGCGAATGAACCGGCCCAAGCCATACCGCTTGTGCAGCAGCAGGTCATACAAAATCCACGCGGGGTTACTGGACACTCGATAAACAAACGTGCCATCCCAAGTGCCGGTGTAGGTTCTGGTGATCGGATCGTAGTTCGAGGGCGTTCTGATATAGAGCCCCTTCACCAGATAAGACCGACTCGGAATTTGATTGAACTGCGCAGAGTCGATTCTTAACCCAACCAGCGCCGAGTTAGGGTATGAGAGCATCGCATCGACAATCTCTACGTAGCTATCGAAGTAGGTTTCATTTGCAGTCGCCGCACTGGTCGAATCTGGACTGATTCGTATCATGCGCAGCTGCCAGGTGGACCCCGGCTTTGGCATTTTGATGAGATGGTGCCGCTGATACCTTGACCGCGCCTTGCCCGTTACGGTGACGATTGGGGCACCATCGAGCTTTTTGACATTTTCAATCGTCAGCGTAGATGGATGGGTTGCGCTAATGACGCGAAACCTGACTTTACTGTGTCCTTCTATCGAATAGTATGTGCCTGCCCCAAGCTGGCTAATTACCGCATCTGTAACTATTTTAATAAAACCTACCGCACTTCCGCTTCCAGAAGTGGCGCTCCTATTGATCGCGATTTGACGGCCATAATCTACCCACGCTGCGCCCACATACGTTTGCGGCTGTAGAACTATCGAAACTGGCGTTCTGACAGGCGCTGTAGTTGATGCGAGCTTGACCGTCATCTCCATACCCACATTACCTACGTCCGTCGTTGTTACGGAAACAGCGGTGCTAGAGGTAGAGGTTCCTTCCGGCGTAACGGTCGCGGCAACCGGGGTCGCTGTATACCCAGCATTTACGTCTGTAAACGGGCCTCCGTCTTTGGATACCTGAAATTTGTATTGAACAGAGGAGCCGTTGATATCTCCGTTCTCAGGATTTTGACTGCTCAGCGCGGGCAGCGTGACTATCACCCGAACGCTATCGACGTTCGGGTTTGTGATCGAAACAGTTTTGGATAAATCTGTCTTGACCCGCGTGCCTACAACGTAGGGCGTCTCAACATCGGCGAAACCATTAATGGGCAACTGATCTTGAGTGCCGTTTCTGTAGTCCCACGATACGCCATTAAAGTTATAGGTTCCGTCAGCGTTTTGTAGGGGCACGTCGCCCAGAAAGATCGTCTGAGCGTCCGCTACCAATCCTCCGATTTCGCCCTCGCCCAGTAAGTCCAGCAGCGAAACCATTGCGCGAGACTGAAGGCTGTCATCGGCTTCAACCGCTGCCCTGCCCCCGCCACCTTTGGGTTTGCCTCCGCCACCTGCGCCCGCGATTACCGGGTGACGCTCACGATGCCCACCGTTATGTACTCGCACGCCATCACAGATAAACGTATGGTGCGGCTCAACAGTGAGATTCCATACGGGCTCATGTCCGATTAATTCAGCGCCGATAATTGGTCGAAGGTGCCCCATGCCGTCCACCAGCGCGTCGTGGTCGGTCAGACTTCCCATTTCGACAAACGAGCCGTACTGGTTTAGTACCCAGTGGTTAGGCGTGATATAGGTTTCGCCGCGCCAGAACTTGACCTTCAGAATCGGTTGCGGGTCGGCATGGTAGTGAACCTTGGTGACTTTCGCCAGATGAATTTCGCCCTGCTCATCAAACGCAAGTACCTCATCGCCTTCTTTCAGCGACTCAATGGCAACAGTTTTGCCGCCTTGTAGTTGAATCTGTGCGCCCGCACGAAAGCAGCCTCCCCCACCTGCGCCCGCAATCGCACTGTCTGGCTTAACTGTTACGTCACTCATGACTTATTATACACCTACATTAGCTGATCGATGCTGACTTCTGCCGAGATTGCGTGCGAGCCCACCAGAACTGTTTCGCCGTAAATAAGCTGCACCGGCACACCCTGCTCGGTGGTGTTTACAGGGCCATCAAAAAAGTGCGAGGTTTTATTTTTGGACTCTTTCTCATCGCTACTATTCAATTTTGGCTGAGGGGTTAAAAGCCCAATCACGCCACCAACTATCAACCCTGCCCCCATTTGAATCAACCATGGCTGTTGGAACCACACGCCAGCAATTACCAGAACTGCCCCCAGAATAATTCGCCCCGCATTGCCTGAGCCCTGAACAATCGGCACAAAGCGAATCTCAACCGGCTTATTCATTAACGTGTAAGAGCCTTGGTCCAACTCTTCGGTTTTGCCATCTTCGTACCTGCACACTACTCGGTAGGCTTCGTATTTTTTAAGGTTATTTCTTATCCAGTTGAAGACGCCTGGTCTATTAGCGTCAACCATACGCAATGCTTCGGATGGAGAAGAGATATCAAACGCCCAGGTGCGCCCGCACGCCTTGCCCATCGGGCCTTCCAAAATGACTTTAGTTAGCATTTTGTCTTATGCCTCAAATGATATGTAGTATGTTTTTGCCAGTATCCGCCACCATAAATGTCGCGCTTTGAAAGTCTTCCGTGACAGTGGTGCATAATCTGGTCGTCGCCTATGTAAATGGCAATGTGTGCCGGAGTGTTCTCGGTTGGAACCTGAATCAGAAACACGTCGCCGATCTGCACATCTTTATCAATCAGTCTGACAAAGCCCTCCTGTTCGTAGCGATCAACGAAAAGGCTCGATCCCAGTCGTCCGTCAGCTTCGATGCGCGGGTAGTCGTTTATGTGAATCCCGTATTCGCGCTTGTAGAAGTCCAGTAGCAGTGTGTAGCAGTCGAGCACTCCCATGACATACGGACGGCCCAGATAGGGCATTTCGAAGCCCGACGGTTCGAACATCACGGGTTCGCTGTATTGAAATTCGCCCGATTCGTCTTTCGAAACCCCAAGAATGAACCAAGGCACTTCAGACTTCTCGCAGTCCACCTTGTCGCCATCGGACGGCGTTGGGGGCTCATCGGTATGGGTATGCCATACGCCGATGATTTCACCCATATCTGACGCCTTCGAATAGTCGGCAGTGCCGATCATGAACCTGTCGCGAGGGGTCGGAGAAATGTTTTCGCACTCGATGACAACCGACTTTTTGCCAGCTGCAACAATCAGCCCGCAAGCTTCGTTGGGGTATCTGGAGGCGCCCGCAGTCTTCATCGCGGCGATCAGCTCTTCGCGATTAACCACTTCTTGTCGATCCCGGATATCCGCCGAAGGGCACCGGCACCCCGGCAGGGTGCCTCACTCGACATGAGTTAAATCGCTTGGCGCAAGAATCCTGCGCTGTGGCGCAAGGTGCGTCATTTGCGTCAAATGGCGTACCTGTATAGCCACATTCGGGGCTGCGATACGCCCACCAGCAGGTATTCTGAATTACTTGCCTGGATGGCAGCGTCACACCCTGTAAGTCAGTTGCGGACGCAAGCTCCCACTCGATAACATAGCGCGTCTCTCCTATCTTCTGATCGACATACCATTCGTCATCCTGAAATTGCTGGGCTGGATTGGCGTCAGGGTTTACACCGCCTGGGAAGTTGATCGCGTCCAGATACTTCGCGAATGTCCTCTTGCGCGTAACGGTGGCACCGATAAGGTCATCGCTTTCGGCGACAGCTGCTGATAACAATCCATCAACGTTTGCCACTCTGATCTTAGGTCTTGGTAGCGTACCTTGAGTGGACATATCGAAACCCTCTGCCTCAATTGGCAAAGGCGTGTACTCAACGCCCTGCCAATATATCGGAAGGTTCAGCGCATTGGTCCCTGCATGAAAATGCATTAACCCGCCGCCACCGGGCAATCCGGTTAGATCAAGCACGAACAGCTCGATAATCGCCGACGGCGATAACGATTGAATCTCTTCGGCTATGCTCATGCTTCAAACATCTCTTCGAATGAGCAGGTAATCGCCATCGATCCACCATTCATTCTGGTTGCCGACCACTCCCGACACACGAATTTCTTTGCCTCTTCGTGAGGCGTCACCCAAAAGAAAGCAGTTTTCCCGCCATGCGTCTTCAAAAAATCCAGAATCAATTTTGCTTCCGCGCTTGCCCGAGTAAAGGTAAGCGACCACTTATCCGGCATCGTGTTGATCGATGAAGATGTCCGCAACTCATAGCCGTCACCGAACTTGGTCGTTTCAACCGCAGGCTTAATGCTCAACGAGCTTCCGACATCGGGGAACCACACAAACGTTTCCGTACCGTACCCATCCGACGTAAACGTCGAGCTGGCGAGGGCCGAACTGTCGGAAGTAATAATCATGATAAGTACGTCACCTGTGACTTATTTTATTTAGTATATCATACCGCCAGGTCGAGTTTGCTCAGCAAGCTCTTGTCTAACCACGCCCTTCACCCTGTCAGCCATTTGCCTCCATGCGCGGGCATCATCACCGCTGGTATTCGCGCCGGTCGCCTCTGTGCCATCCTTATTTACCGTGATGTTGATGATGACGTTATTAGTGCCCCCGCTGCCGCCATTTTCAAAGCTGACGGGAATACTGCGACCGTCAGGTAACGGAACAAATGCTTCCGCCATCGAGCCCTCTCCATAGAGCGCGATCTGCGGACTATTGGCAATGCCGCCCATTGCATATTTCCGCAGGGTCGCAGGACCGTATTCGGTCATAATGCCGCCGTTTGCGAACACCTGCCCAGCAAGCTGCATCGATTGCTGTGAAAATGCGCTTGTTCCAAGCGAGCCCATTGCGGTGCTGGTCGCGGCACCTGCCCCGAAATCTCCACCGCCGCCCAACGCCCCGATTGCCATGTTCATCATTCCGGCAATCGCCTTACGCATCTGAATTTTGGCAATGTCTTTCAGAATCGAGATGGTCAAATCCCTAAACTGAAATTTGCCCGTTGCTGCGAATTCAATAAAGGCATCGGTGCCCTGATCCAGCCACTGCGCAGTAGATTGCTCCATCGCGCCGCTAACGTCCTGCCACTGACGCAACATTGTTTGCATAGGCGACTCAGAGTCGCGGGCAAGCTTCGCAAGCATCGCCTGCTGCTTGACCGCGAACCCTTCAACCTCGGCTTCATATCCAGCCACATTCGACGGGTTCAGCTTTCTACGCAGCTCAATCTCGCGCTGAGCAGCCGCAACCTCAAGGTCATAACGCATCCGTAACGCAATGCGTCGATCATCGACCATGCCGATCTCAATCTCTCTCGCTGCGGCGCGGTAGTCGTCGGCTAATTCTTTGCTCTTTGTAAGCGCCTTTGCCCCCTCAATTGCCTTTGCCTCATCGGCTGCATTGAGGGCTTCACGAATCATGCCCTTGGCCTTGTCGCCCTGCGTTACCTTAAGCAGTTCTTCAAGCTTGGTCTTCATTTTGCCCAGCGCAGAAGAGCCGCCCTCTGCTTCTTCTTTCAGTCCCGCCAGGTACTGTCTTGCACCATCGAGCGCCTTTTCAGCGTCCAGGTTTTCCATGCCCGAGCGCAGAGACATCGATGCCTCTTTTAAATTGGCAAGCTGCTTGTCCGATATAAGCCCGTTGGCTCGTTTCTGCTCATAGCCCTCAAGCAGCTTGGCAAGCGTCCCAGAGCCTTCTTTGTCGAGTTCCGCATTTACACCGGCGATACGCTGTTGAAGGGCATTCATCAGCCTCTCGTATTCACTGAGCTCCTTTACCTTGCCAGTAGAGCCCGTCTTACCTCCACCCTTTCCTTGCTTGACGTTATAATCGGGCTCTGTGCCGATCTTGCTCGCAGACGAAAGCCCCTCCAGCGCAGCCTTGCGCTTGGTTTCCATTTCCGCCAGTTGTCGCTCGTAGCCAAGATAGAGGGCTGATTTCTTGAAGTTGGGGGCGTTTGCCTGCTCCATTTTCTGCATGGCAACGCGGGCATTATTCCACTTCTGCGCATACACTGCCGCCTCGGCCTTAGCGTCACTCTCGCCCTGCCTTCTTGCTAGCTCACTGGTGGCCTTAGCGTACTTCTTCGCATCAATTTCTTTGGCGGCAAACTTCTTATCAAGAAGCTCGCGCTCTTTTACGATTTCGGTATTGACCTTCGCTTTTCTCTCAGCGATCAATCGCTCGGACTCACGCGCAACCGCCGAAACGGAATCCTGTATCGAGCCTTCAATGCCCTGAATCCGCGCCTTTCCGAGATTCGCGCGAAAGTCTTTCTGCTTCGCTTCGAGTGCGGCAATTTCCTTCTTAATTCTCTCAGCGACAGTCGCGCCTACCTCGTCCGTCCGCACGCGTGACAAATCGGCTTTTTTCTGAGCAATCAACCTATCATTGGCGGCAATTTGATCTACCTGCGTTTGAACGTCTGCAAGATCGTTATAGCCCGCTTTGGTTCTCGCCAAGGCATCATTTGCCTTGTCCGCTGCCTTCTTCGCGGCATTCCCCCATTCCATCCATGCAAACACCCCAGCAGTAAGCAGGGTTGTGATAATGCCAATGGGGCCGCCAAGCAGGCTGACCGCACCCCTTAGAATACCAATCTTAGACGCCGTTGCGACCGTGGTGGTGCCGAGCTTTGATAACTCCGCAGTTGTTTGGATTGTATTTGCACGCATTTGCGCCATCATCGCCGTGTGCGATGCGCTCAGACTTGCGTAAGTTCTTCTGATTTTCGCGGCGGCAATCTCTGCCGCGTTTGCATTCTCTGCGTAGGTTACTTTCAGCGCCTTCGCGTTCGCTATTTCAGCAGCAGTCGCAAAGCGGCCATTCGCGAGGCGACGTGTGGTTGCAACCTTGTCGGCGGCATCGTGCTGCGCCCAGTATCTTGCAGCGTCGGCAAGCAATGCGGCATTTTTTGCCTTTCCGGCAGCTATTTCCGCAGCTGCCGCTGCGCGGTCAGCGACGATTTTCTTCTGGTTCTCAATGCCGTTTGCAAGAACCGCCGCGCGCTTCACACTGAGCTCCTGCGCCGCATTCGCGGTTAGCGCAGCGGCCTTCTCTCTTTCGGCTGCGATAATGCCCCGGATGCCGCCCAAGCTTGCCCTATCTGCCGCCGCAGACGCCGCCCTCCCGCCGATATACATGGCAAAGAAACCGCGCATCGCGTTGCTTACACCGCCGATTGCGCTGACGATCTTGCCGCCTGCCCAAATGGTCAGCATCACCTTTCCGGCAAGCGCTATTTCATCAGAATATTTTCTGACGAACGATGCGAGGTCTGCGATGCCCCTAACCGTTGCCGCAAGACCAGCTGAAAGGTCGTGAGCGAATATCCGCATGTTGGGTTTGGAGAATTCAGCATTCAGCTGCTCAAGCTGAACTTTCATTTCCTTGAAAAATCCGCCGCTCGTTCCGACTTCATTGCTAAATAGCGTCCAGTTGGTCTTCAGTACCGCGAGCTGACCAACCCAGGAATCCATCATCTTGAGTGCAGCGCCGTCGTTTTCTACCTTTAAAACGGCGAACATGCGCTCAAGTGCAGACTTCGCCTCGACTGTGCCCTTTGATATCTTATCGACCAGTTCCGCCATCGACAGACCCGTGCCTGTAGCCATCGCCTGCATAGCTGACGGGACTGCTTCGCCAAGCTGCTGTCTCAACTCTTCCATCGAGATGACGCCCTTGCCCGTCATCTGTTGAATTGCTACGGATGCTCGCTTAAGCTGCTCCGAAGTGCCTCCAAACTTAGCGATGGAGTCAACAAGCGTCTTGAGTGAGCCGTTCGTCGGATCAAGTCCCGCAACCTTTAACTTTACGAATGAATCGCTCAGCGCCGCAACTTCGAACGGTGCGTTTTGTGCCAGACTAAATACAAATTTAGTGTCAGCAATTCCCTCCTGCTTCCGTTTCAGCTCGTCGGACTGTTTGCTTAGCCCTGTCATCAGCATCGTCATGCGCTCGATTTCGCCCGAAGACTTTACGAATGCGGCAGGCAATGCCAAAAATACTTGGTGAATATCCAGCAGGGCGAAACGCGTCGCCGCCACTGTCGTCATGAAGCTTCTGAAGTGCCCCGAGAATGAGTTGAAGTGGCGCGACGTACTATTCGCTGCGTCGGCTGTACGCGTAAGGTCCGATTGCAGTCTGCGCAACACTTGTCCGGTGTTTGCGACTGTGGCAGTGAACTGCCCATTCTCCAGCCGGAGGTCAATCGAAATTACGCCTTCAGTGCTCATACGCCGCCTTTCAATACTTCAATCGTGACTTACATTAACGCTGAAAGCGATTTCAGTTCATCAACCCCCTGCTGGTCGCGCTTGGCGGTCAGCGCATCGTCATTCTCGCACTTACCCACATCGCCCATTTCAATAACAAGGTGCTGTCTTATCTCTTGTGTGCCCTCGCCGCTTTGGGCCGCAGTGGCAAGGCTCAGACCCCGTAAATCGCGTTCTGCGAGTAGCCTGCCTATATTTGAGTTCATCAGCCAGAATGCGCGAATCGGGAGGCTCATGGCCTCCCGATAGCTCACCGAATAGTGGTGACAGACTCTACAGAACACATAGCCAAAATCAATCGACTTTACGGGGTTTGCGGCTTTCCCGGCTCACCTTCAGTCGGAGATTCGCTTGCGGGCACACCATCATCAGCATTATCAAAGTCGCCACGCACATACTTGATAATAGTGGTGAGCTGTTCCAACGTCAGCTTGCGCAGCTCTGCGGGCTCGACCGATGGAACCGAGCGGGAAATCATCTTGATCGTGGCCTCCATCTGCACAGGTGCCGATGCATCTTCGCCCAGCTCGTCAGCGGCCTTTGTCGTTTCAATGAAGTTCTCGACCGTCATTTCCAACACGTTATGGGTTTTGCCATTCAGCGTTAGGGTGCGGTTGGATTTTGCGAGAGCGTCCAGGTTTAAGGTTTTCATATGTTGCTCCTTGTTGCGGCTAACGAGCAGATGAATCTGCAAGTTAGCTCATTGGTGACTTATTATGCGCGACCGCCTACGGTGAACAAACGCTTGGTGACGGGGTCCGGATAGCCGGTAAATTCGACGTTATAAACGCGCTCGTCATCTACCTTGTAAGCAAAGCTCAGTGCGCCCGCAGTGCCAGCCAGGGGAACGATAAAGTCTTCGCTGAGGTCGGACGCCACTTTGTCAACAGGATGCAGACGCAACTCGCGAGCACGCGACAGCAGTTCAAGACCAACGCCGGTTTCCGCAGTCAGCATTTTGCCGGTCGAATTAGCGCCACCAGACAGGGTTGCGCCACTCACTGTAACTTTGACGCCCGCAGTACCAGTTGCAAGCGTAAACGCATTGCCTTCGGTAGACTTCATGCCGGTAGTGCCATAGATCGTCACGTTACCGTACTTCACAGACACAACAGCAGCCGCTACCGTATAGGTGGCAGCGGCGATACCGGGGTCGTTCGATTCGTTCAGGAACTTATTTAAGTTCGCAGCGGTGTCAGATGCGGTCGCGCCAATCAAAACTTCATTTTTAGTCGCGTCGGCGGTAGTCGTCTTGAAAGTAACAGTGGTGCCATTGACGATGATAGTGTCAGAGGTCGCGGGGTTGGTGGCAATAGTGATCGTGCCAGTAGCAGCCGTTCCGCCAGTCTCCACTAGCGTAGTGCCCGGCATGGTCAGCACGAGATTTTCAAGCGTGGTTTCGGCCATCGGAACCTTAACTTTTAAATCGCGACCCATAATGAGCTGATTAATCGCAGTTTTGCCAAACTGGTCGATGTTTACTTCGTGCGTTTCGGTAGTCACGGACACTTCAACACCACCTTTGGTGTAGCCGAGGTCTTGACCTTTCAAGAAGACCTGGCACACGCCAAGCTTCACATTACGGGTATTACTTGCCATTTAAAGCTCCTTTGCAAAGGGGATAATAAGTCATGAGTGACTTACCCGACTATAACATAAACTGCCTCGAAAATCACCAGAAACTCGAACATTCCAGCCGGTGACATAGGGAACGGAATAGGCTCAGTGCGCGCACGAATGAGCTTCACGTCCATATTTGTCATTTGCACTCGTGCCACCGTGATCGAATTGATGACGGCCCACATCAAATCAACGCCTTCTTTATACGTCTTTGCCCGAGTGGCTACGCTAAACCGCGTGTTGCGATAACCGGGCAACTCGGGATCAATTGGCGTTCCAGTATACGAATGCCGAAGCAAGATTCCGCGCTCGACCTCGGTAGGCAGATGGCTTACGAAAATGTCACTACCGCGCCAACCCACGCCATCCAACTCTAGCCTCTCTGCTACGCTTTCCAGATTCATCGACCAACCGCCTTTCTAACAATGCGCGCTACACGCTGTAGCAGCTCCTGTCTATGCTGTTGTACCGCCCGCTCCAGATACCGACCACCGGCTTGCGGCCCCTTCGCGACGGTGCCCTGCCCTGCTTGGTACTCGCCTGTACCAAAGGGAGCGAGCCCCGTTTCCATTTGATACGCATAGTCGGCAACGCGATAGCCACCTTCGTTCATTGCCGTCCGACTCACGTAAATCTTCACCACCAAGCGCCCGTTACTGTCGCGATCCATCTTCACCTGTATCGCGTCTTCGAGCGCCCCGGTGTCTCGCGGCGCATTCATTTCTGCCTGATGCGCGATAATTTCACCGAAGTCCCGCATGACCCCAGAGACGCCTTTAACAGCGCGGTCGCCCACCTGACGAATCGCCGCCTGTATTCCGCCAACATCGCACTTGACCGTAGACCCGCGCATCAGTCGGTTTCGCAACCTATTTCGTAGTGGTCGAGTTTGCCCAAAACGGTATAGCGAAGACGCTTGGAGATAACTCGCAGCTTTTCACCAGTTGCCATTTCGATCATGTCATCAACAAGTGCCTTTGTGCTTAGGGGCATTAAGAGCACCACGCTTGACGCCAACTCGTCTGCCCCAGCCCTGGTCGCACCGCTGTCTACTCGAACGGTCGTGTGCTGACTTGTCTGCTTCAGCTTGACGACGGCACATTTTTCGTTCGTAACCGATCCGCGAATTTCTTGCCCATAAACGTCGCGCCCAGACATCTTGACGACTTTGCATTTGACGCCAAAAATGACCATTACGCCGTCTCCAGACTTGCTGTGGTATTGGGATGAAATGCCCGCTCAATTTCGGCGTAGGTCACGTAGCCGGGGGTTTCGCCAGTGATCGAAAAGACCTCTTCTACTTTGCCATTCTGGTACACCACCTTCGCGAGGTCGTATCCATTCTTTACGTGCGTAAATAGAAACGAATCCGCATAAGTGGTCACAAAATGCCACCTAACCAGCGAGCGCACAAACTCGGAGGAAACGCGCTTGCGCCCAATGCTGTCCACTTGAACCAGATTCAGATTGCGAACCTTGCCAAATTTTGCCTTGATGAGCGCGCCTGCGTAGCTTGACCCGCTGGCTCGCAACAAATCGACCTGTAGCGCTACCTTGCGCAGCTCACGCTCAACTGTCTGGGAGTCGCGCGACGCCCAAAGCTGCAAGGTGCCCTGTAGTGATTCCAATATGTCTGAGACGTGCTGCACAAGGGACGGGTCAAGCGGACCGCTAATGTCGCCCTTTGCATCTGCAACACCGTTTGCCATAAACTCTTCAGTGAAACTGACTAGTGGCCCAAACTCAGATTGCGCATTTCTCACAAATGACAGCTGATTCATAGCCAGCGCCAGACGCAAGCGCGTCTTTGCCGCCTGAGATGTGGGGTCGGGCGCGTCAAGAACCTGCGCCAGACTCCCCGACATCGCGCCCAGCATTAATTGATAATTACTGGTAACGAGCTCAGCCGCAGCATCTAACTTGGCATGATCAAGCATGACTAGTTGCGCGCCAAAGCCCGTCTGGGCGAAAGAATATACGCCGAGAGCTCCCGCATGGCTCGCTTGCACACTGCTGCTTCAAGCGGCTTTGCAGGACGAAAAAACTGAGACGATTCGCCCACCGTGGCAGACATAATGCCCGAGCGTCGTATGTCGCCAACCTCATCCCCGCCCAGCAAGAAATCCGCTTCCAGAATTTGCGCGCGCGATAACGCATTGCGCATCTCCAGACTTAAGGTCGAATACTCGTCGGCAGTCATTGCGGTAACGTTTTCGTTAGGCATCAATTGCGAAGCGCCCAGACGGTTCATTGCAGTGACAACACTATCCTGAAGATGAAGCTTGCCGATGTTTCGCCACGCCGCGATCAATGCATTGACGCGGTTCAGCTTGACTGCCTGATTCCAGCCTTCGACATTAGGCAACTCATACGCAGTCATCAGCGCTGATCCGTAGCTTTGAAACGAGTTCACGCCCACTGCCAACAGCGCCTCAGCTTCGATGACATAGCTATATTCCACTTTGACAATTCCGTCGGCAGTGGTGACAAAGAGCTCGATCATTCTGAGCTCCCTACCAGCGGTCGCATTGGCAAGCGTGTTGACCAATGCGCTGACGGTGACAGTCGCAGTAACGTCTCCCGCCACATAGCCCACCAAGGGTGTTTTTGCAAGCAGCTCCGTGCCGTCCTGCTTTGTTACGCGGTACTGTATCCCCGTAGCGGACAGTTGTACGCCCCCTTCACTTTCAAGGGGGATGACCCAAGTTGCCGCCTGTCCACCCAGAATGGCTTGCATTCAATTACTCCGGGGTCGCGTCGGCTTTGGTGGAGTCAGGCTGCCCTTCTTCGAGGGGTGCAGCTTCCGGCTCGGGCGGCGCAAGGGCCTTCATAATCGCCACAATCAGGTTCGCAATGCTATTTGCACGAGCCCCCAATGGGTCACCGATGGCACGCAATGCAGCAATTCCGCCCTTATCTGCGATCTTCTCCAAATCCTCTCGGGTATACACGGGCGGAACCGTGACCTCTTGCTTAGTGGGGGCAGCCTCGACTTCTATCTCACCGCGCTCGATCAGCTCAGCAAGCGTAGGTAGATTGGTAGTGCTTGCCGGTACATCTTTTGCTGCCTGAAATTCTGCGGAGGCGCTAAGATCGGTATCGCCGCCGACCACGGCAACGCCAAGCACTGCCGCCAACTGCCGCGCGTCGCGCGCTGCCACTTCACCAACCGATACGCCATCCTTGAATTCGACCGTACCAAATAGTCCGGTAAATTGCGTATAGCCGTCGTCTATCAATCGAATCTTCATTTGCTGCTCCTGTGAAAAAGGGCACGGTCGCCCGTGCCCTTAGTATATATCACTCGTGACTTATTTTAGCTATTAGACGTTGGTAACGCCACTCAAGCGAGCGATAGACTTGGTGCTCTTCAGAGCAAGGCCGCAGTACCACTTCACACGAATGCGATCAGCATCCTTGTTCTGCACGGTGCCCACGTTCTCGATACGAATGCCTGCCTCTGCACCGCCGTACAGGCCATGCATACCGTCAGCTTCGTTCAAGCGAACCGCGTAAACCGAAGCGCAAACCGCGCCAGACGAACCCACAACTTCGTTGCTGGGCAGGTGGTCGTTTACCAGAATGGGCACGCCGTTATGCGTCAGCATCGGTTTACCGAAGGCTTCCATCATGTACTCGGAAGCAGTAGTGCCCCCAGCAACACGCAGCAGGTTACGGAAAGCACGCAGCGTTCCGCGACGCATCACCAGAGCGTCGGCACCATTAGGCACTTGGTCAAGCAACTGATCCAGCATGGACAGAGTCAATGCAGCACCGTTAGTGCCAGCAAGAAGGGTTTGGCCGGTAGAAACCAGCTTGCTGATACCATCGAACGACTTGGGGTTTGCGGTGGCATCACCAGTAGCTAGCGTTCTGTGGTACATCCGACCGACCGCCTTGGCTTTCTTTGCGATCTGCACAGAAAGCTGGCTGTTCGTGTCAGACTCAGTTTCTTGCAGAAACTTATCTACATCAACATCGCCAGCCAGAATGCGCAGCTTGGCAATAACTTCAACGAAAGGCACGGCGCCTTCGGTGATGGTGTCGTTAGGATCAACGAACGCGGGCATACCAGCGCCTGCGGTGATGTTGTTCTGCGCACCTTCGTCTTCACGGTTATAGACATAAGCCTTGCTGTTCACGCGCATAAAAGGCAGCACGGAGAACAGGTCGTCTTTTTCGATAATTTCTTCGATAACGCCAGCAACCAGTTCGTTGTTGGACAGCTTATCGGCTTCAGCTTTAAGCAACGGCATTTAAACTACTCCTTGTGAATTGAATCGTTCCAAACAAACTTCTCGTTTAGGCGACTTGCTCAATTCACTTAGAGAAAGCCTTCCAATGCGCGCCACTATATCACTAGTGACTTACTTTTTCAATAGGCTTACGGCTAATCCCGAAGAGATTTTATCAATGCTTGTTTTTGTTTCGGTTTTGGGAGGCGCGCCCTTGCCGGTCGTCACGCTGCCAGCACCGGGCTTCGTTTTGCTTTTAATCAGCTGGTCGCGGTCGGCATCGGCATCGATGATCTTCTTAATCGACTCCTCAAACGATAAGGGATCGCCCTTGCCGTCAACCAGCATGGTGCGCTCCGCTGCTCCCGCAGGCTTGTCATAGGCAACGATCTGACCGTCGTTAAACTCAAAGTGCGTTCCATAGAGCGCACGCACTTTTGAAACCGGCATCGTCAGGTCTTCCTTGATAAATGACGACATGGCAAACGCTGCCCCGACTGTCAGCTCCGCAATCGTTCCACGCAACTTCGCGTTCTCACCATTGGCGGCTTCGGCTGCGTCCTTGACTGCTTTGATTTCCTTCGTGTGCTCTTCGGCCATCTGCGCGCGCAAACGATCCCACTCGCCTTTATCTTCCAGCTTTTTCTGCTCGGCGTCTTTCTTGGTTTTGACGAGCTCCTTAATCGAATCCAGTCCACCCAGCTCTTCAAGCTGAGCCGCGAGTGCGCTTGCCGCATCCAGCTTTGCCTGCGCGTCCTTAAGGGCAGTTTTTTTACTCATCAGCTCCTTCAGAAGCTTTGCCTCTTCATCGGTGGGCTTGGTCTTTCCATCACCCTTGTTGTCGGGCGCTGTATTGCCGTCACCCTCGCCACCTTTATTGTCAGATGCCGTATTGCCGTCACCCTCACCGCCTTTATCGCCAGACGCCCCACCACCGCCAGCCCCACCATTGTCATCGGCGGAATCCATATAACCGCCACGGGCCATCAATTTACGTAGATACAACGACATATTTAACACTCCTTTGGGTCACTCTCTTGACCTTTAGTTGGAAATAGCGGCATTCACTTACCGCTTACGATTTCACTAGTCTGTTTGCTAGCGAATTTTTTCCTTCCGCCTTGATGGGGTTGGAACCTTGCGGGTCTCCGAGCAAATCAATCTCGGGAGGCCAATTCTTTAATTCCGCAATCATTTTGTCGCGAAGCTCCTTCTTAAGCTGCGGAAAAAGCTTGTCGATAACGGTTTCCATTTGACGGCGACGAACAGAGTCCGGTGACTCGATCAGCGCAAGTCTTGCCGCAATCTCAAATTCGTCGTGCAACCCACGCACGTCAAAGTCGTCCGGATAGCTAACTGCGCGTCTACCCTCAAGCTGCTTCTCCTCGCCATTCCACTTCGCAACCATCCAGGCGAGCTTGTTTTCGATTACCTCAAGCGAGTCAGCCTTTGCCGCCAACAGGGAATTAACGCGCTCGAAGTCATAAGCCTTAGCGACCCCAGAGCTGTTATCAATACCTTGGGAGTTGTCGTCCTTGGTGCGCTCACCGGCAAGGCCGACTGTGTGGTAAATCTCGCCGATAATCTTGTTGACCACCGACAGAATAAGCTGCGCCTGCTTTACGTCAGGCGACAGAAAGAACGGGGCAGCGCCGCCTTCGCCGTCATAGGTGAAAATTCGCTTAGTGCCCATGTCAATGAGCTTATCGTGCCCGTCCTCTCCGGGAGCAATTCCCTGCGCCGGCATAGCAAGCTGAGAGAAAGTCTGATCCTGAATAATCGCGTCCAGGTTTGAAAGGTAATTTGACACAGCACGGTCAAGGTAGGCGATATCGTCTATTAACGCAGGAGCAACATATAGCTCATCGCTAATTACGTTATCGGCTGGGAATACAGGAACCACACCTAGACCGTGCTCGTATGGGCCATCCTGCTCCACAACAACCTTGCGGCCATCGCTTCTGGCAGTGAAAAGCGTCCACTCATTTTGAGTCCAGAGCCGATATCGATTGACCATATCACCGCTGGACTCAAGCGGGTCTTCGTCTTCGCGAACCTGCTCGTGAATTAAAATCCAATTCAGACCGCCCTGCTTGTCGTAACTCATATCAAGAACATGCTTCGGAGTCACCACGTAAGCATAAGTACGGGAGTCTGTCTGCCGGGCTTCCGCGACCGAGACAACGCCGTTCGAGTGGGTGTTATCCACGACAATCCAGACGCGACCAAGGATCGATGACTTGGACGACACGCGACGCATGAAGTCCTTGATCCCGAGCTTGTTCAGCGTCGCTTTTTCCCAAAACTTTTTAACAGATGCCGGCGCATCCTCGGAGCGCGCGACCGCCTGCTTAAACAGGTGCTTGTCCACCAAGTCAACAACCTCGCGTGTGTGGTTGAATCGATAGGCCCTGCTTACGCGGTCGGTAAACTCAACGTCGCCTTCCTTAATGTAGCGAAATATATTCTTGGAGAACCAAGCGCGACCACCCTCATAACAGGATTCCAAAAACTCCCAATGCGTCAGGGTGTCCTTGTATTCTGGGTGTCGGCGCTCAAGAAACCGCTTGAGTTTCTTTTGCTGAAGTTCGTCTGATTTAGCCATTCCTATAAGATACCTCACTAGTGACTTATATGCAAGATCAAATTGATACGCCAATAATCTCGACGTTGCGAACCGGGAACATGAACTCAATGCAGTATCCAAGCGCGTCACCGCTATGCTCAATGTCTGCGTCCTTGTCGATGTCGCGTCCGCCCTTTTTGTAAATCGTCTGCTCGAGCGATTGAATCAAGTGCTTGCACTTAGGATCGACGTAAAATCGAATGGCGCCCTTTGCCGACTTCAACATGCGGTTCACCGCGTTTACCCTGTCGGCAACTGCGGGGTGCTTGCGATGGAACTTCTGCTTCTTGATGCCACGCTCTCTGAAAATATCCAGGTCGGACTCTCCGCGTGCGTGCTGTCGATATTGGCTCGCAGGGTCCGGAAACAAAACGATATTGTCTTTGTGACGCCAATACTTGCGTTCGATTTCGTCGCACGCCTCTTCCGTATTGGAGCCAAACAGCACAATTTCGTCTATCGCCCAGACCGTGCCGTCTTCCTGTGGCTGCATGATGACCGACGACATTGGATCAATGTTGAAGTCTTGCCCAATCCAAATCGGCAAGGCGGGATTGAACTCGCACTTCTTGAGATGCAGCTTGCGGTCGAAGGAGTGATACACCCGTCCGCTCATCGTTTCGAAGCTCGCATTGAACTCCTGATTGAACGACTTCTCATCCATGTCGTCGCGCGCGGCTTCAATTTCCTCAAGCGGAATGAAGGGCGAGGTCATGGTCGGGAATTGCCAGCTTCGCCACTGTTTTGCGATTTGGTTTTTCTCAATCTGCCCCAGCGCATAAAGCTCATACAGAAAGTTGTAGGCTTTAGGCGTACCGATAAACAGCGCATGACCGCCCGTTGACGCTAGCGTCGGACGCAGCACCTTGGACCAGGCTTCCCGGTCGATATCCTGCACTTCGTCCATTACCAGAAAGTGGATACCCACCCCGCGCAGCGAGTCGGGATTGTCGGCGCCCTTCAGTTCGAGACGCGTTCCGTTGACCAGCTTGATCGACAAGGTCGTTTCGTTGATTTTCTGAATCCACCGCTTCGGAATCGAAGCAATCAACTCCGGCCACATAATCTGTTTTGCCATGCGGTAGCTGGGCGCGACATACCAGATCAGGCGATTGCGCACGCGGGCATACTTCAGCATCGCGGTTTTAGCTAGCTGGGTGTTATGCGTTGGAATGAACGAGCGAGTGCAGAGATATAAGCTGTTCGGACTGTCCACGGTAATGCAGCGAACAGGCACGGACGCTACGAGGCGCACTGCCTTTATGAATCTGTGATCGATACGAAACCTTCTGGTTTTAGGAAGCCTCGCAAGCTTTCGCTCCATTCTGAAGATTGGCAAATCAGTCGAGAATTTCACTCGATACTTCGCACCGCAATCCGTGCTATACAGCGTTGCGCGACCCTCTGTCATTGTCGCCTTAATGCCGAGTGACAAAGCAAGTTCGAGCGTGCCTGATGCTAACGCTGCGCTGGTAGATGTGAATTCACAGTTCCCCGCATGGCCGTTGCAAGTTCCGTCTGAGTCCATCAGTCCCTGCAAAAGTGCGATGCGCTGCTCAACAGAAGACTCCAAATAGTTGCGCGGTATGTGCTTGTTGCCCAATGCGTCCAAGTCGCGAAGATGCTTTTGAATTCCACTTTCGCACCCGCGACCCGTGGTGAGAGAAACGCGCCACGCTTTCGACCGCCCATCCTGCGTCAGTGACGACGGTCTAGCGCCAAGCGCCATTTCGACCTGATTCAATACGTGCTCAAGATCGTCACTGCCACACGTTATCGCGGCGCATCGACTGTCGCCATCCCCAAGCCACATTCCGAAGATGTACGGGTCGATTGGAAGATTTGCCTCTGAATACTCTACCGGCAGAGCGCACTGAATGCTGTGATTCGAATCTTCGCGCACTCCTATCGTCAGCGTTTTTGCAATCTCTTCGGTAGTGCAAACGGAGGGGCCGTAACCCGCTTTGGGATTACGCCGCGAGTTTTTCCTAGCAGCGTGAGTCCACGTTGACCACAGGTGCTCGCCGTCCGCGATAACCTTTTCGCCATCCGAAAACTCAACTTCGTAACACGGACGGTCGTACATTACGTCGTGCGCGTAGACAACCTTGCATGGTTTGCCAGCTTCATCGAACACCAAGTCGCCTTGTTTTAGGTCGCCCATCGTGGTCCAACCAAGCGGAGTTGGTATAGGCGTATCAAGAGCCAGCGCTTTCCCCCACCGGCGACCCGCCACGACAACCTTGAACCTGGACTCGGTACGGTAAACCTCCATCTGCTTCGGATGAAGGTAAATTACCGATGGCGAATGCCGACTCACTGCGGCAGACTCCCATCGTCGTAATCCTCCATCTCTGGCGCGCCAGCCGCAATGCCCAGATCGTCCTCCTCGACGCGAGCATTCGTCATTTCCTTAACCTGGTCAGCCGTCAGCTCGCGGAGAACCAAGTCGGGCATAGGCGTATCATCTTCCCGATCCTTGTCGTTCAGCCCCAATAGAGCAAAGCACTCCTCCCGCGAGATTTTAAAAATCTGTGCGGCGGTTTGAATCGCCTTCAAGTCGTTGATGGTGGTTGCAAGGGGGCGCTTTTCGGTCTTTGCGGCAGCAAGTGTGGACCATGTCAGTTTTGACATGCTCCGGATCATCTTGTAATGGTCTTCTTTGGTTTCGCGAATCCGTTCAGCTAAAACGCCCGCGTCGTTCACCGCGCTACTATCGACCGCTTCTGTGACCTTGCGCGCTAGTTCTGCGCTCGCCTCGCCCTTGGTTACGCCCGCAGCGTTGAACAGACGTATGAAAGTCGTTCTGTCACGATCAAAGCGGGCTGCGAGCTCATCGAGCGTGGTTGATCCGTTACGCCAGAGCGCGATAGCTTCTGCCTTTTCGGCTGGTGTTAGCTGCTTGCCCCGACGGGTGCCTTTTCTTCTTTTAGGTGCAACGGTTTTTGCTTCAGCCATTCTCGACTTCTCAGGCAAAAAATATGGACGCGAGGGAAAGCGCGTCCATATGAGGAGAACCAACTAGGAGACTACGGGTGTGAATGTATATGTCTTTTTCCAAAATGTCAATCACTACTGACTTATTTTTTGAAGTCAACGAATCCGTCGTGTGTTTATATTTCCGCTGCATTTGCTTTCGCCTTTTCATGTCTGTAGGACTAAGGTAGTTTTTGGTTTTCAAAATTTTTCCTAATAAGTAACTTATAACTTATAAAGGTATTTTTGAAATCTGTATTTATAAAGGGAAACCAAAAACTACCTTAGTTCATAAGATTTATCTAATATAGGTCTAAAATCTGAAGATCGCGGGATACGACTATCTCTTTGATTTTTATAATTTAAATGAATTAAAACTATAATCGCGGGATACGAAATGGTGTGCATTTTGACTGTTAAAAACTACCTTCTATATAAGTGTTTGCTAATGTAAATGACGCGCTTGACAGTTTTAGAGACTTACTGTAAAGTCACTAGTGACTTTACAGTAAACGCCCACGTTGATTCTGTTATAAGCCACCTTAGTTTTTAATTTTAGAATCAAGATTCGACCCCAAAAGTGTCGTCTTCGTCCGCTATGTAGGACAAATCTGCTCCCGAATTGTACGAAGACCGACCCAGTTCCGTCGGCGCGATAATCACCCGTCTGCGGTCCCGGCGTAGCTCAGTGCTGACTTTTTCAATCAATCCTTTGCGAATCAGGTTGCGAATGGAGAAATGAATGGCCGCTTTTGTTGGCTTGTACTCAACGCGTTCGATAATCTGGTCAAGGTCACAGGGGATAAAGACTCCATTCTGCGTGCCATTTCCGTTCACAATGACGCCCAACACGTTGAGCTGCTTAGAGGTTAGGTGCATCTTTTACTCCGTTGATTAAGTCGAGCCGCAGTGGCTCATTTGGACCCTGGTTGTCGAATGTCAAAAGTGGCAAACGACTGGGAAGTTTGGCAAAGCGCAACGTGCGTCTGCCGTTGATCTTTTCATAAGTGATATCGGGATTCATCCAGACCCAGTACACGGTCGCCCCAAATACCAGCTGTTGCACCTGGCGCAGCACATAGCCGATATCCAGCGCATCCACGCGCGAGGTTCCCAGCATTCGCTTGTCGCCCGATTTCTCCATCGAGCTATGACGGTAATAGAACTCCCGCAGCTTGCGCTCGGTAAACACACGAATGCCCTCCGGCATGGCCGCAAGCTCTTCCAGCAGCGCCACTACGTCGTGTGGCGACGCTATGAAGTTGGACCGAAAGAACTCGATACCGGCTTGCAGCGCGTTCGCTGAAGTGGGTGTGGTGAACTTCATCCCGGCTTTGATTGAGAATGGGTTGAACTTGCCCATCGACGAACGGCTTTCGACAACTCTCTTTCCATACTCGCAGCAGTACATGCGATAGGCAAGATTTTTGAACCGATAGGCGATGCCTCCGGACCGATACATCGTGTCGAGCACCGTGCGGTTGTTCCACGTGAAATCTTTATTCAGCCCCTCGCGGATACGATGCTTGTTCATCATCGTTGTGTCCTTGCCGGTCTGGTTGGGCTTCATATGGGGAAACACCCGCATACGGTCGCGGTCGAGCGGTCGTGGGTTCGCAAAGACCATGATCCCAATCGGTGACGGTACGCCATTCTGCTCGTAGACGCATCGGTAGAATCTGGACCCTGCGGCGAGCGTATGGCCCTTGTAGTGCAGCTCACAGAGGGTCTTCCAATCGTCCATCGTGCCCTTCTCGACATAGATATCCTTAAGGATCGATAGGGCGTGATTTCCCGCCCTTGGGATTCGCTTAATAACAATCTCGTCTGTTTCGAGAATGATTGTCGGGTCTGGAATCAGCTCCCACAGCGCCTCTTCCCCGACTGGGGTAGGGATTCTTTTTCCGAGTCTCATGTCATGGCACCATGTTGCGGCCAGTCATCATCGTCGTTCTTGTTTGATAGCCACGCTAGGAATAAAGCAACGGCGATGAGCGCCGGTGCAAGAGCCGCCTTAATGAAGTCCATAAGTGTGTTCATCACATCGCCTTTAAGAGCATGTTGTTGAGCTCATCCCGCGTAACCACGCGTTCTCCAGCCTGATTTGCCGCGTCATGAATTACGTCAATACGGAGCTTTTCCCGGTAGCGCTTCTCGATATAAATGTCGGGTCCGAGGTCGGGCACCATGTCGGTGTGGGTGGTTGCCACGATTACCGTTTTGCCATTACGGCGGGCTGTCTTTTGAAGCGAATAGGCAATAACCTTCGCAGCGATGCGGTCAAGCACGGCCAGGAATTCATCAGCAACCCACACGTCAGCATCGGTTTCAATGGCCTTTGCCAGCCTGAAGCGATACCGTTGTCCGTCAGACAGCTCAGACGGCTTGCGAACGAACAGGTAGGCGTCATTGATCCCGGCAGAGCCCAGCAACCGAATGGCGTCATTGGTATCTTTTCCGATCTGGTCAATCAGCGGAATGGGAAGCAGCTCGATCTGGTCGAGATTGGCGACCTTTAGCCCCTCCTCTCCCATCTGTCGCTCCAGCTCCTTTAGCAACAAGCTCTTGCCGGAACCAGACTGTCCGGTGATATACACCACGTCTCCTCGGTTGACTTCAAGCTCCAGCTTGTCGAATACCACAAACTCCTTCTCTTCCAGCCCGATGCCAAAAGACTCAGCCACCTCAAGGATGCGGTCAGAGCGCCCTACCCGCGATGTGAAGCGCTTATCGATGATGTACTTCATGCCGTCACTCCCGCAAGCTTTTGGGCCGTAGCTCTCAGACGTGCATTAAACCAGCGGCGAATAATGTAGCTACGCACCAGGCTGATCGCCGTGAACCAGGCGCTGATCGCCAGGTGAGTCGTCATGGATACGTAAATATCAAACATTGGGAAAATAATGGTCTGAGAAATCAGTGCCACGACGAACCCAATAACGATGTTCATCAAGGATTCTATAAAGGAGCCCAGGCGCGTCTGATTCATGGCTGATCCCTGTCTTTGAGCAGCAGGGTACGACTCCACCATGCGACGGCTTTCGGGTTGTCCTGCCAGAAGGCGACTAGGCCATTTGCGCCACGGGTAGTAAAGTCTTCTTCGGTGTCGCTGTCCTTCAGGTCATGAAACCAGTGGATTGCGTGCATGACTTCGTGAATAAACGTGTTCGCCAGGTTTTGCGCGCTCATGCCGGGTCGCAACCGTATTTTTTGACTCACAAGGTTGCAGTGCCCGAAGTTAGCCTCCACCTCATGATCTTCAAGGTCGCCAATTTCAACCTTGAATTGGAAGCACCCAACCCGGACCAGCTTAGGTATTCCCCGATATACGTCATTCATGACTTATCACCCACGAGACTTTTTACGAACCCCACGAAGGCGCCTTCGCCCCGTGCGCCATATTGCGCTTCCAACTGCGCCATCAACCTGTTTACATAAATCAGGTCAGCCCCGGCAATGTCCTTGAAACCCAGCGCCTTTGCGATGGGAACCCGTTTATCGGCGGCTACTTGCATCTTTTCCTGCGTTGCAACATCCTGGGCGGCTAATGCCTGGTCAAGATCATCAGCAAAGGCGTCTTCACTCATTTCGGTCATGTCCGCATCAAGGAATTCCAACTCCTTGTCATCGAAGATGCCCCGCAGATCGTCCAGATCAATGCCTTCGAGCTCAAGCTTCAGCATTGCGGTATCAATATCTCCAACCGCCGCGCGATTGTCGGCAACGCGCGCTGCCTTGACTTGCTCGGCAGTGAGGTCGGCACGGACCAGCACCGGAACCACCCTCAGCCCAAGCTGAATGCAAGCAAGGCGACGACCGTGCCCTTTGATGATGACGCCGTCCTTGTCCACTACAATAGGCTGGTCAAACCCGAAGCGTTGAATGGAAGTGGCGATTTTTCCCACCTGCTCCTTATCATGCTTTTTAGAGTTGAGCTCATAGGGCACGATACTATCGATGGGCCAGTATTCCATTCTGATTTCAGAATCACTCATGCTTGCACTTTCTCGGTAAGGATAGCTTCGGACTTTGGGGCGCAGGCAACGAGGATTGTTGCGCCTGGATAAGTAGCATGTACTGCCATGACCGCCTCCTCGAAAGACTTTGCGTTATTGATGTGAAGAAGGTTCTTTTTGCCATTTTTGTGTCGCAGCGCCGATACGAAGGTCATGCTGCGTTCTTCCAGTCGCGAAAGTAGATCGGGGTTGCTCGTACTCCGCTGTCTTCCGTTTCGCCATACTCAAATTGGTCCGCGTCGTAACATTCGTCACAGATTGCGGGCTCAACTCCATTAAAAGCGCAGTCTTCACACTCGGGGAAACGGTTTGTCATTACTTTTCTTCCTTTAACAGATGTACCAGCGCGTTGCCGGCATTGGTCATTGAATCGTCTTCGGTAAATCCTTGAGTCTTCATGACGTACTCGATGCGTTTTTGGATTCGCTCAGAGTCCTCGAAGGGAACCTTGAAACGCATGATTTGGTGAGTTTTGAGAGGCGCGGAACTGGCGGCGCTTAGGTCAGGGAGGTCGTCTGAATCAGAATCCAGATCATCGAGGGCTATACTTGTGCTTGAGAAGATCGCATCAAGCTCACTGGACGACATTGGCAGAAAACTCAGAATCTCATCGGCGTTACCGAGGTCTTGTAGCAGCTCTGCCAGCGCCAGCGTATCGTCTTCGCCGTAACGCCCGTTGTCTACCAGCATGATTTCCTTCGCTTTCGCGTCGGGAACGATGCCAAGATTGACAATCGGAACAGTTTCGTAGCCAAGTTTCTTTGCCGCACGCCAGCGATGTTCGCCACCAATAATTTCTAGGCGTCCGTCATCTAGCTCGCGACAGATAATTGGCTTGTAAACCCCGAATCGCTTGAGACTATTTTCAAGCTTGATTTCAGACTCTGGGGAAACAGCGTTAGTGTTGAAGACATTCGGCGTCAGTGACCTGATCGGCACTTCGGACATTGTAATTTTGGGCATGTAGTAATGTGCGTTAATATAAGTCACTACTGACTATACTCCAACAGGATAAGCAAGGCAACAATATGACGGCAACCATTCAAATCGCACATAACGCAGTAACCGGAAAGCTCATAGGCGCGGACCGTCAGGCGTTACTTGAAACGCAGCGCATTCTGTCGTATCGCGTGGATGGGGTTGAGCATATGGCCGCGTTTGCGCGAGGCGGCTGGGACGGTCGTTCGAGCTTCTTCGCGTTCACCGAGGCTACATTTCCGCGTGGCTTTGTGCATATGGTGAAGCAGCATCTGACGAACTGCGGCTACAAGGTAAGCGTCGTCAGAAAACCCTTTCCTGCACCGCTGGGGCCGGAGCACCCTGTCGTTGATGATTTCCCAGAAGACCCGCGCTATGACTATCAGCGTCACACCGTTGACAAGCTGCTGCGTCATGGCGCAATGATCGCCCAGGTGGCAACGGGTGGCGGTAAATCGCGTATCTGTAAGCTCGCAACAGCCCGCATTGCACGCCCCACCCTGTTTCTGACTACGCGCGGCGTGCTGATGTATCAAATGGCCGAAAGCTTTGCTTCGTTGGGTAAGCGTGTTGCGATTCTTGGCGATGGCAATATTCAGGTGTCCAAAGAAGTAACCTGCGGGATGGTGCAAACGATTGTGTCCTGGCTGAAAGAGCCCGACCCAGAAATGTCCAACGAGGCGCGAACTCGTCAGATTAAGCGCAAGGCGAAAATGATAGAAGTGCTCGGCATGTTCGAGCTGGTCATTCTCGAAGAGGCGCACGAAGCTTCCGGCAACAGCTATTACGAGATTCTTCAGCATTGCAAGAGCGCACATTATCGTCTGGCACTCACCGCGACGCCATTCATGCGCGACAGCGAAGAGGCCAATATGCGACTGATGGCCTCTTCCGGACCTATTGCGATTACCGTATCGGAACAGCTGCTGATCGAGCGCGGCATTCTAGCGAAGCCCTACTTTAAATTTGTCACCATGAAGGAAAAGCCCGCAAAGCTATATCGCAGCACCCCTTGGCAGCGTGCCTATAAAATCGGTATTTCAGAGTTCGAACTGCGCAACAAGCATATTGTTGTCGAATGTCTCCGCGCCGTGCGCTACGGGATGTCGGTAATGGTTCTGGTGCAGCATAAAGAGCATGGGAAGACCCTCAACACGCTCATGAAGGGGGCAGGGCTGCGCGCCACTTACATTTACGGTGAAGATGACCAAGTAAAGCGCAAGGCGTCTCTGAACAAGCTTAAAGGCGGTACGATCGATGTGTTGATCGGCTCAACCATTCTCGACGTAGGCGTAGACGTGCCCGCTGTCGGGATGGTGATTCTTGCGGGCGGGGGCAAGGCGGAAGTTGCGATGCGTCAGCGCATCGGTCGCGGTCTGCGCGAGAAAAAGAACGGAATGCCCAACGTCGCATTTATTGTGGACTTTGCCGATGACGGCAACACTCACCTGAAGGGGCACTACAAGCAGCGTCGTTCAATCATCGAGTCTACGCCAGGATTTGCCGAGAACATTGTCGAGGATTTTGATTTTGTCGGGTTGGGCTTTGTTAAACGCGCGGCATAGTGTAATCTTTAGTCACTCATAACTTACTTGGTGACTATAATGAACCCAATGCTCCCCTCCCTGCTACTTAACATTGCAATCGTGATTATGATCGGCATGATGGGCATCGTTACAGCGAACCCCCTTGCAATGCTTGGACTTCTGCTGCTGCGGGATATGCCAGTTATCATGGAGGAGTTAGATGATCCCGAAGAGCGCCAGAACGCTATCGGATTTACAAATTAACCCAAGCCCGCAAACGCGGGCTTGTTTGACTAGGGAACCTGAGTGGACGTTAAGGCTATTAAATTTAAGAAGATCGAGCCGCCACGCTTAAGTCGCGATGGCATTCGCGCGTGGCTGAACGAGATTTCCGCCAAGCGATATGTGATTCTTGAGGATGCTGTGCCCGGCAGCTGGAAAGAGAGCACCTTCAGGGATATTTTTCTTTGCATCATGGACCGCGTTGATTTCAAGCCCGATATCGAAGACCTTGGCGCGCGTAAAGAGCTCTTACGCAAGTTAAGCATCTCCGGAAGTCTCACGCCTGAAATCGTGACAGGCCATATATCGCCGACGCTTCTCAAGAAGCTTGAAGACAGAATTGTCTTTGCAAACAATGAGTTTCTTGGGATACCTAACCCAGAACCGAAGCCCGAACCCGTTCTTGCAGCAGAACCAAAGAAGCTCGCCGATCTTAAAAAGCTGTCGCTCAAAGAAATGGAGCGCTTGGTCGATTTCATCCTTGCGCTAGACAATTTTTCCGATATTCGACCTCCGCACTGGTCCGCTGCGCTGTCGGCAATTCTTCACCGTATCGACTTTGAGCCAAACATCGGCTCACTGGCTAACCTCAGTAGGCTAGATCAGGAACCTGACGGCTCTTTTATTGCGCCCTCGTACAGCGAGCTTATAAGTCATCACTTTAGCGAAGCCACCGCTTGCCAGCTTCTAGAAATTATTGAGAGAGAGCATTCATCCCTGCATGGGGCGCATTTGGTCGATACCCACTTCGGTACAAAGCTCTCCAAACTGCACACCCCAGTCTGGATGATCGAAGATGAATCGGCGGAAGACTCATCTTCGCGCGAAGCGCTCGACACTCAATGTCAATGGCCCCTATCGAAAGGCCCGGATGGTCAACTTTATACCGCTCAGAAAAAACCGACCGAGCCAGACTACGACACAGACTGGGCGACTTGGTAACTTAGGATAAATCGTGAAATTCAATATCAATGACACAGTTCGCGTTCGGCTGACAGATCACGGCAGAGCCGTACACAAAGCCGATCACTACACGTTCTGGGCCAAATTCGGGGGTCAGCTTAGAGCGCCCAAATATATTCCGCCCGTAGAGGATGCAGAGGGCTGGAGCAAGTGGCAGCTGTGGGTACTGATGAATGCTTTCGGTTCACACCTGCACATTGGGTTTAGGCGCTGCTTTGAGACTGAAATTGAGTTGGAGATACCTTGTGACACTTCTGAGTTACAAGGTCGAATCGGATAAGTAGAGAAGTGTAAGGAGCAAGTATGTCAATTGAGAAATTTTCACTCATCCTTTACACAATTGGGTCATTCTCCTTTTTGTTCGGAACACTTTTGCTTTGGTTTAAGTGAGCCTGTTCAACTTTAGCGCTTGTCCACAATCCGCGAACACCTGGCTCGGGTGAACGCGGAAGTATAAGGAGGGTCGCTCCTAGCTGCCTGGCTGGAAGTGTAAGGCGGGTTTGGGAGTGTGGAAAAATAATTGGTGATGGGCATCGGGGCTTCGTTTCCCTTCTAAGGTACACCACCCTAGACGGGAATGATTCTCAATTGTTAAATCAAAAATAGTCGGTGTCAATAGTACCGAATGAATAGAACGCGGTTCTATCTTCGCTACTGTCATCACCACTAGCCCGAATGGGCGCTAGTTCGATATGTTCAATCTCCCATTCGTCTACATCATACCCGTTGATATTATTACGAATAGCATAGGGCGACAGTATAAAGTCAATGTGCGGTTTAATCTGCATGGTATAGCGTCTCATATAGGTTAAATGTTTATCGTTCAACCTAGACCGATTTAATCGGTCTAGGTTGAACGTGACTTAGTTATTTACCCGTTGATTGGGCAACAATCAACTGAAGCTTGCTGTCAGTCATCGCGCTAATCATCGCATCAAGCGCTTGCGCTACCTTGTTGTCTAGGTTCACAACGGGCATACCCGTGCGCTTCTCTTTAGTAGCAATGCCCAATGTGTCAGCGATACCACCCGCACTAAAGCTAACACTATTCTGCGTCTGTTCGCTTTGTGCAGATATGAGCCCGAATGCTTTTTGTATAGCGCGCGCTTTCGCAATTCTAATCTCATCGCTGGTGTTCTCATTGCCCTTGCCCGTAGCGCTGAATGCTAAAGCTTCGCGGGTTTTAGCGTTACCAATTACTAAACCGCAAAACTCAAGAATAAAAGTCTTCGCGCTAGACTTGAGAAAAACCCCGTTACCGCTAATAGTAAATAACAGAGCTTGCATGATTCTCATGGGTTTTTTCGTATTAGTAGCGCTTTTGATACCGTCAATTAATCGGGTTTCAATTTCAAGCTTTTTAATCGCTACAAATTGACCGTCGGGAATATCGCGCACAATATCTAAAGCTTTTTGTAAATCGGGATTAATGCCCGATTTATTCAGGTTAGCGGTTGCACCTTTGCGGGTGATATATTGAGCGTTTGCAGACATTACAGCGTTGATTATTTCGGTTTTCATGATTCAGTTCCCTTTTAAGTAGGTTTCGTTAAATATGCGTTGTATTCAGCGCATGACTTCATAATATAGATATTTCACAATAGCACAATAGCATTTTTGAAAATAAATGAAAAAATTTGATAAG
>CALMZT010000805.1 GCA_937870805.1 uncultured Chloroflexota bacterium | reverse complement strand
TCAAGGAAGGTCAGAAACGTCATTGTAGGGGCGAACCTGTGTGTTCGCCCGCTGCTCAGCCTTGTACGCTTGTCCCTACAGATATATTGTGAACCCTCATAGCCTTTTCATTAAATTTCATGCAATCGCCCTAAACCTGACTATCGTTTGGAGTATATCCAATAGATGATCTGTTGTGTAATGTTTGCATTCTCCGCGATATGTAAACATAACCAACCACTAACATTACACATCGCATTAAAGTGTCAAATGAAACTCAAATGCGCCCCATTCTGTGTTATCTTAAACATATGATTGGCTCAGCGAACGAACTGTAGTTCAACCAGCATCAGTCACTCAAATCCGGTCATTCGCGTGCTTGTTCAGTCAGTTCTCAGCCATTGATCCACGCTCAAACTTGCCTGAAACGTACTCAGAATGTCAGTAAAAAAGCGTGACTGTCACAACAGGCACACCAGTGACAATTGACTGTCTCAACTGCCTCGCCTCATGACTTCGCACTTGGCAACCCTCCCCTGCGCCGTTTATAATGAGCCGCCTATTCGTAAACTGATAAACCATTTCTGCCCTGAAGCAAGGACACCGGTCTATGAAAGTTATTCTGCTCTCTGATATTTACAAACAAGGGGTTGTCGGGGAGATCGTCGAAGTGAAGGACGGTTTCGCGCGCAACTATCTGTTCCCAAAGAAACTGGCGGTCAAAGCCACTGAAGGCGAACTGAAACGCGCCGAGAAACTGCGCGAACAAGCCGCCGCCCGCCGCGCTCAACTGGACAATCGCCTGAACGACCTCGCGCACCAGATTAACGGCGTGGAACTGTTCTTCGAGCGCCGCGCCAGCCCCACAGGTAAGCTGTTCGGCTCGGTGACGACCACCGAAATCGCCGATGCGCTCAACGCCAAGTCCGGCATCGACATCAACAAACGCCGCATCAGTTCTAACATGCCGCGTGAAACGGGGACACATCGCATTCCGGTGCGCCTCGGCACGGAACTCTCGCCCGAACTGGTGATTACCATTGTGCGTGAAGGTGAACTGAAAGGGCTGCTTGCCGCGCGTGAGGCAGAAGCCAGGAGAGCCGCTGAAAAGGCGCTGGAAGAAGAAACACGTCCCGAAGCCGCTTATGTGCCTTATACCCCACCCGCTGAAGGCGAAGCGCCTGCTGAACCCACCAACGAGTAAACGAGGCAGAGCAATGAGTCCTGAGCCACTACCCGGCTGTATCACTCATTGCTCGTTGCTTACTCCTTTTTACTTCTAAGATGGATGCACAGGCGTTAGGTCGGTATCTGCGCGAGTCGCGCGAATCACGCGAAAAAACGCTGGAAGACGCCGAACAGTCGCTGCGTATCCGTCGCTATATCCTCGAATCGTTTGAACTCGGTGATTTCAGCGCGGGCGGCGCGTCGCAGGTCCAGATACGCGGCTTCATCCGCAACTATGCGCGCTTTCTCGGACTCGATGAAGAACGTGTCGTCATGTTCTACGAGTCTGTGCTGCAAGATGGACAAAGACGTGGCAAACGCAAGAACGGCAATCGTCGCCGCGAACGCAACGGACAACGTGAACTCACCGCCGCGCGCTCCGTTACCGATACTAATCCCTCGCTGCCAAAAGTCTCGATTGCCGATCAACGCGCCAACGCCAACCGTGCGCGCACGCTGCTTAACTCACTGGTGATGACGCTGGTGGGGCTGGCATCGCTGGCGGTGATTGCCTTCGTGCTCTATCAAATTCTGATCGCTGCGAATCAGGAAACCGATGACTCACCGCCGGGCGTGTTAGGGGCACTGCCACCGTCGCCCACCTTTACTCCGCCACCGACGTTTACGCCGCGTCCTTCGCCCGTTGCCGCCGAAACCGTGCGCGCGATTCCAACCTACAGCGGGCGTGGCGTGCTTGTTTCCATTGAAATGACACAGCGCACATGGATTCGTTTCGTCGCTGATGACATCGAGCGTTACGCAGGCATTGCGCCACCCGGCACGATTCTGGAATACAACGCCGACAACACCATCGTGATTACCGCTAGCAACGCGCAGGCACTCAATGTCGTCTACAACGGGCAGCAGCAAGGGATGCTCGGCGGGCGCGGACAGCGTATCGACATCACTTTCACCTCGCGCGACATGCAGTTGCTGATGGGTCCCGGCTTTGAACCGACTTCCGAGTTTAGCCCCACGCCGCTGCCAACGTCGGATATTGACGTAGGGGCGCTGATTGAACAGATGACGCCAACTGTGACGCCGGGTCCTAGCCCAACGCCCACCGCGACCTTTACGCCATCGCTGACGCCGAGTATTACCTTCACGCCATCCATCACGCCGACGCCCAGCGACACGCCGACAGCGACAGCGACGCCTACGCAGACCTTCACCCCCGGTCCAACAGCAACCCCGACGGATACCCCGACGATCACCGCGACGCCTTCACCGACAGCAATTTTGCCGCCGCGTGTGCCCGCCCAAGAACCCACCGCGACAAAAACAGGCTAATCATTGAGCACCTTATAGCTCAATCGGAATCACACCCTGCACAATTAAAAATACCAACACCCACGATAACACTGCTAACGCCGCGCCAAGTTTCCAGTTGCGCTCTGCAATGAGGAACAGCGCAGGGACATAGCTGTGAACGTAGTAGTACGGTGCGAGGCACAGCGTCGCCAGCACACCGTACAGCGGGTCTTCGCGCTTATACGCCAGCCAAAGTAAAGGCAGCGCCAGGGGAATACTATATGGGAACAGCGAGAAATTGCGGATACGCTGGTCATAACCCACTGCGAACAGTGTACTGCTCACCCAATCGGGATACAAAAGCAAAAAGAACAGCGATACCATCACAATCGGTGCGAACAGCGAAACTCTCGTGCGCCATGTTTTACCCTTCAACTGCGCGACGAATGCCAGCGCGCCTGCCTGTGGTTTGGTCGTTAGCAGGAACAGGCTGAAAGGACCTTGCGTCAGCGTGCCGAGCATTACTAGCCAGTCAAGGTTCGCGTAAAAAGTGAGCGCAGCAAACGGGAAACTCAGCCCAACGATAGGGATCAAATACGATTTACGCTTCTTATAAGCGGCGTAGATCAGTGCGACAGCGGGCAGTAGATTTGGCAGCAGGGCAGGCAGCCAAACGAACGGCGCGAGAAACACGAATGTCCAGGGCGGATTGAAAATACCTGGTACAGCATATGGGCTTTTGCCACTGAGAAAATACGTCAGCGCAAGCTGAAAAAGGCGTTCCCAATCCGACACGAAGTTTTTAATCCCTGAAGTTGCTGAATAAGAACTTTATTATAAATCCGCTTCGCACCTACAAAACTTCGCAAACTTCGATTAAAGTAAAGTAGTCGAAATGTAATGTTAAAGGAAATACATCTAAATGTATCGGAAACTGTTCTCTCTGATCTTGTTAGTAACTCACGTTACGCACTTTACTGCTCTGGGTTCAAAACCCAGACCTGGCAGAGAATTGGTAAACCTCTCAAGAGGTTGAAAAATCGCACAACCCGTTCACGGGTTTCCGCTGCGCATAGGGGGCAGTTTTGAACTGCCAGCGTCCCCAACAGCGAGACAGTGCGTAAGGTGAGTTAGCAGTCAGTAGGAATGCCTGAATGCGCTTACTCAACGGGATAGACGCTAAAATAAGCGCTTAATTCGACAGCAGATGTACGGTTTCGGCGGCGAAGTCAATACCAACGGTTTCACCCTCATTGAAGATGTGGCTGGCGCGCGGGTCGTTGTCGATGACGATCAGCGTTTCCTCACCTGTGCTGACAATGTACTCAACCTCTGAACCCAGATACATCGCTTGTGAAATCACTACTTGCTTAAGTGTGGCGTCAGCGCGTAGTTCCAAACCTTCAGGACGCAGCACGGCGGTGAGTTTGTCTCCCACTTTTGCAGTTGGCATCATAGTTACAGTGAGCGTTTTGCCCAGCAGCAGCACCGTGACTAGATCGTCGTTGACAGCTTCAGCCATGGTATCTATAAAGTTGGCGCGTCCGATAAACCCTGCAACAAAGCGTGAAATCGGGCGACGGTAAATATCTTTAGGTCTACCGATTTGTTCGATGTGCCCGCTGTTCATCACAACGATGCGATCAGACATCGCCATCGCTTCCACCTGATCGTGTGTGACGTAGACACTGGTGATGTTTAGGCGTTTGTGCAAGCTATGAATCTCGCTGCGCATTTGCACACGCAGCTTGGCGTCCAGATTCGACAGTGGCTCGTCAAACAAGAGCACACGCGGTTCCATCACCAGACAGCGCGCCAGCGCTACCCGCTGCTGTTGTCCCCCCGAAAGCTGATTCGGGCGGCGATTGCCAAGTCCTTGAAGACCGATCAGATCCAACACACCTTCAACTTTCTGCTGGATGACGGTGCGCGGCAGTTTGCGGATGTGCAAGCCATAGGCAATGTTTTCAAACACGCTCATATGGGGGAAAAGCGCGTAACTCTGGAAGACCATCGCCATGTCACGCTTGTTAGGTGGCTGCTGGGTGATGTCTTTGCCTTCCAGTAACAAACGTCCTGTAGTAGGCGTTTCAAAACCCGCGATCAGTCGCAGCGTGGTTGTCTTGCCGCAGCCCGAAGGACCGAGCAGCGTGATAAATTCACCTTTGTCGATAGCGAGCGATACATTATCGACGGCATTCACTCGTGCTAACGTACCACCACGCTGCGTGAAGGCTTTGGAGATGTTTTCTAAAACTAAGCTGTGTTGATTGGACACGGTGTTAAGCGCCTCCCTCAAGCGTGCGTTCTGCCCCGCTGGAAGAACCGACTGTCAGATAGAGTATAGCGATGGCTACCAGGACGATGCCGATCAAAATCACGCAGTAGGCGAAGGCATTGCCAAAGCGTCCGTTTTCAACCTCATTGAGAATCTGCGCCGTCATGATTTTCGTTTGCGGTGTCGTCAAAAACACAATCGCGGAAATGGTGGTCATCGAACGCGCGAAGGCATAAATCAGCCCTGATAGGAACGCCGGGCGGATCAGCGGCAGCGTGATTTTGCGGAAGGTGTAGGCGTTGTCTGCGCCGAGGCTGATTGAGGCGTCTTCGATGGCAGGGTCAATCTGCGAGAGCAGTGCCGTGCCTGAACGCAGCGCTGCTGGCACACTGCGCACGATGTAGACAACGACAATTGCCAGCGCACCGCCAAGAAATGCGCGCCCGCCCGTCAGCTTGGGAAGTAGGGTGATATTGCCGATGCCAGGCAATGTGAGTTCAATCGGATTGTTGAACGCCAAAATATAACCGATGCCAAAAATCGTGCCCGGTACGGCAATGCCTAACATGGTTGCAAAATCGAGTGCGGCACGCCCTGGAAATGTTTTGCGGATGACCAGGAAAGCAATCAACATGCCAAGCAGCCCTGCAATAGGGGTGGCAAAAGCTGAGAGGGTCGTAGTATCCGTCATGGCTTCCGAGCCGATACCATTAATCACAAAGTCGAAGTTTTGCAGAGTGAAGTCGTTGTTGACGCCAATCACGCGCACGAATGCGCCGACAAAAATCGTCCCATAAATCAGGACGATCAAGAAGCAAACCGCTAGTACGATTGCAACCAATGACCAGCGCACGAAGGGATGCGTAATCTGCTGCGGTGTTCCGGCAGGCTTGCCTGTGATAGAGATGACAGAGGTACGGCTTATCCAATACCGCTGCACGAGATACACGGTGAGCGAAGGCAGTAGCAAGATGACAGACAACACCGCTGCGGCTTTAGTATCGTACAAGCCGATGATCGAGACATAAATGCGCGTCGCTAGCACTTCATAATCGCCACCAAGGATCAGGGGATTACCGAGGTCAGCAATCGCTTCGACAAATAGCAGCAGGAACGACCCCGCGATACCGGGGATGAGCATGGGCACTGTCACCGTGCGGAAGATGTGCCACTTGTTCGCGCCCATATCGGTAGCGGCTTCTTCAAGCGCGGGGTCAAGTGCCTGCATCATGCCTTTCAGGTTCAGATAAGCGACGGTGAACAGCGACAGCGACAACACAATCGTCAAGCCGTCGAGTCCGTAGATGTCGTTGCAGGAGCGTCCTTCACCCCAAAAACAACGTGTGCCGAAAATGCCGCGCAAGATCATGCCGTTACGCCCGAACAGCAGAATAAGGGCGCTGGCGAGGGCAAACGGCGGTGAAATGATCGGAACGAGTGCGATAAAGTGCAGGAGGCGTTTGAACGGCGCTTTAACTTTGACCTGCACGTAAGCAAAGATGAAGCCCAGAAGCGTACCCAAAGTAGCAACCATTACCCCCATCGCCAGGGTATTCAAGATGATGCGCTGATAGACGGATTCAGTCAGATAGCGTTGAAACAGCGCTAATCCTTCTGCTGAAGCACTTTCGCGGATGGTGTAGATCAGCGGCAAAATGATGGCGAGAAAAATAAATAAAACCACCAGGATGAGGGCAGTGGCAAGAACGGGGTCTTGAACGATACGGCGCACAGCGTTGCTCCATAGACAAAACCCCGCCTCATCAATAAGGCGGGGTTGGTTGGTTTACATGTTATGCTGAAAACTATTCAGCGGGTTCTGGAGCAATTTCGGCGTCGAAGCGCTCGACAATCGCTTGGCGGTTTTCGCCTGCTGCCTGAAAGTTGTAATCGACCAGATTGACTTCATCCAGATTGACTGCCAATTCAGGAATCGGCGCTTCCGGGTTGGTTGGCAGTTGAAGCGAAAGTACCGTTTGCCCGATAGCTTGCGCTTCAGCAGTCAGCGCCCAGTCATACCACATACGCGCGGCTTCTGGTTCGGGTGCATTAGCGAGGATTGCCATACCACCGATTTCGTAGCCAGTGCCTTCTTCTGGGAAGGTTGTGGTGACTACGCCTTCAAATCCTTCCATTTGTAGACGCACACAGTCATGTGAGAAGACCACTGCGACAGCAACTTCACCGCCGCCCGCCATGCGTCCCGGCGCTGCGCCAGAGCGAGTATACTGAAGCACGTTGTTGTTCAGTTCGGCAAAGTAAGCAAAGGCGTTGTCAATCGCCGCTTGCGTGGGAGTGCCATCTTCGTTGTAGCCTTCGCCCGTGCCAATAACGCGATCCGCGCCTGCTTCAGGGGTTTCTTCAGGCATTCCTTCGGGGTATTCCAGCATGTCAGCTTGCAATGTGACTTGCGTCCAGAAGGCTGTGAACGCCGTACCAGAAGTTGCTGGATGCGCAATAGCGACGTTACCTGCTAGCGCAGGGTCAAGCAAATCCTGCCAGGAGGTGGGCGGCTCAAGTCCAAGTTCATCCAATAGTTCAACATTGGAGCAGAAGCCCAGCGCCCCGACGTAGATACCTGTCCACGAATTGTCTTCGCTGCGATATTCGGGGCGAATCTGTTCGGCGTTGGGTGATTCATAAGGTTCTAGCAGTCCTTCTTCATTAGCGGCGATGAAGGCGTCTGCGGGTCCACCCCACCACACAGAAAACTCAGGATTGCTGGCACCGGCACGTACACGCGCAAGGGCTTCGCCTGACGAGAGGCGCACGTAAGAGGTCTGAATGCCTGTTTGTTCCTGGAAGGCTTGCGTCATCGCTACGCACCAATCTTCCTGTGGCGTGCACAGGACCGTGAGCGTATCTTCTTGAGCCGCGACAGGTGAAAGCACCAGCGCAAAGAGAACTAACAAAGTGAACACAAACGACTTTTTCATATTTTCCTCTTTAAGTAGTTTAACATGCGATTATGAAGTTAACCTAAATTTAACAAGTATGCAAATCGCAGCAGCGAGAAAGTCCTGATAGAGCAGGGCATACCGTATATCTCCACAGTTTCCAACATTCGGTAAGCAACAGATAGGCTTAGTCATGGAGCACAAAAATTCACCTTTTTAACCGCTTTTGAAGGGTTGAAAGAAAGTGCCGGAGCAGGGAGGCTGACTCCGGCACTTGTAAAACGACGTTTACGGCGTCGCTGTTACCTCGGCTGTGGCTTCAGGGAGTTCGCTACGCTCAATCGTCAGTGTGTATCCGCCACTGCTCGGTGAGAAACCCCAATCATTAACTTCGATCCAGTAGTCTCCATCAGCAGGTAGTTCAAGGTTTTCAAGAATCTGGTTCCAGTTCTCTAGGGATATATCCCGGCTATAACCAATTAACACCCCATTGGATAGTCGCACTCCAAATACTGGATAGAGCGTCGGGCTACCTTGAGCATCACGATACCGGAATTCTTCACTGGCGACGTGATCTGCTGTGACATGCAGTGTGATGATTTCACCAGCAGTGCCGCGATACAACCACTGCTGAACACCAGCAGGCGCGACTTCGCCGCGATTATCTCCAAGTTGCGCGATTAAAGACGGTACTTCCAATGTTGGAGTGACCGTTGGGTCAAGCGCAGGCACTGCGGTAGGTAGCATAAGCGCTGATGGCGTCATGTAAGGTGTGCGTGTGGGATAAACCTCCTCTACACAGCCGGGTTGTAGGCGGTACAATTCACGTTCTGTGCAAGTGAGTTCTGGCACATAGCGATTGGCATACGTCCATGCCAGCAAGTCAGGCAGTGAGTCAATCCGCCAGCGGCGGAGGGTGCCGTCTTGGGAGACCGAGACAAAACTGTTACCATCGGGTAGGAAGCGCACGCTCTTCACCGATCCAGTGTGTTCGACGTAGCGACGGAGGGCTTCACCTGTTGCGACATCCCAAAGGATGATCTCACCATCGGATGAAGCTGAAAGTAGCATCGTTTCATCCGGACTGAAGCTGAGGCTCTGAAGCCCACCGAGATGCCCCACAAAACGGCGGATAAGCTGTCCGCTCTCGACATTCCAAAGGATGAGCGAACCGTCGTCCGAACCCGAAGCAGCAAAGCGTCCATCGGCGGTAAACGTTAGCGCACGAACACGTACACCGTGCTTGTCACCATCTGCCCCGAAACGCCGAATGAACTGTCCACTTTCGGCGTCCCACAATGCAACAGTACCCGGTGTCTCTCCTGCCAGCACGGTGCGTCCATCGGGGCTAAAGATCGCGCTATAAGAGCCATCCAGCCATCCAAACGCCCGCAGTAGTTCTCCACTGGCGACATCCCACACGGTAATCATGCCATCTCCGTCTACAGCTATGAACCAGCTGCCATCAGGTATGAACGATAATCCCGATTATATGGTCTTTGTCGTGGCACGGAACGCTGCTGAAAAGATTCCCCCCTATATTCCCCCCTTGCTGGGAGGTGACTTTCCCCCGCCATCCGTCGTACAGTGTGGACATCAACGGCAAACGCGACATCCAACGCCAAGCCGTTTATCTGAAACCAAAACAATAGTCAAGGAAGGTCTGAAATGAACGCAACCGTGAAATCGACAGTGATCGCTCTGGCATTCGTCGCGACGTTGAGCCGCTTGGCTCCAGTGCAGGCGCAGGAAACGCTCAGCGCTGTGTTGTCCAAGTCCCCTGTGACGTTGCAATCGCTCAGCGTGGTGTCTCGTATTCGTCCCGTCTCTCTGCGTATTCGTCCCGTGCAGATGCAGCGCAGAGCTGTTGTCTACCTGAGCAGCCGCCAGCAGGTGCAGATCGCCAAGCAGATCGTCGCGTACTAATCCGCATTCAAATCTGAGCCAAGAAAAGGAAAACCGACATGTTTCACTACGAACAGAACGCCAGCCTGAGCCACATCCACCAGCAGGAACGCATCGCTGAGGCAGAGCGCAGCCGCCTCGCGGCAGACCCCAAGCCGCGCATCCGTATCTATGGCGCAGTCTTTGCTTATGCGGCTCGCAAGTGTGGCGCGCTAGGACAGGCGTTAAAGGGCAAGCGAGAAGTGGTGTTGGAACTGCCGCCCACCTCAACCCAGGAAATTGCGGCAGTACGTTAGTTCAGCAGCGCCCACAACCTGAGCCATCTCTGACACAAGAGAGCATAAAACAGACCGCGCCGAAGATTTGGCGCTGTTTTGTTGCCTGTCCAAGATCCGATTCGCATAAGGAATGCTATGGCATCCCTCGCCGAACCGTTCGGAATAGGACTAAATATTCATCTCAAATGCCTGAATCGCTTCGACTATGCGCTGTAGAGCGGTCTCCCCTATCCCTTCGCCCAGTGGGAGGTTAATGATCGAAGCGCCCAGCGTTTCCGCCACAGGCGTCAGCGGTTGTGAAAGCTGAGGGGCAAGTGCAGTGGTCATCGGGCGCAGCGCTGGATACCAGCGTGTCGCTTCATGAATGCCCTGCTCCCATAGGTGACGCAGCAACTCATCCCGCACCTGCGGCTGAACCAGCAGCGGGTAACGCCACAATAGAGTGCCTGCGGGGCGCTGCAACGGTTGACACAAAGTCTTATTTTCAAGGTACTGCTCAGGTTGAATACCGAGTGCCGCGTCGTACAGGGCGACTAACTGTGTGCGGCGTGCCTGCTGATGAGGGAATTGACGCAGCAGCGCGGGGAGACCCATCCAATCGTGGGGGGCAAGCTGGTACACCGTCAAGTCCGCATAGAGCGCGAATAACGGGGGATATAACGTGAGCAAACGTGGGTTTTGGGCTTCGAATTGATGCAGTGCCCAATACAGGCTGTTCCACTCGTTAGTCAGATCTCTAAGGGTGTCATTCCACAGCGGCGCGTCAGCCAGCAAGCGCCTTACTTCGCGGGCAAAGGCGGGGTCATCGGTCAGCAGCGCGCCGCCCACCTGGTGATCGACCATCTTCCCCAGGCCAAAACTCAGAATGCTGGCATCCCCATAGCTACCGGCGGGTTGTCCCTCAACAGTCGCCCCCAACGCCAACGCCGCGTCCTCGATGATCTTCACCCCGTTAGCGTGCGCCCATTGGCAAATCGCCGTCATCGGCGCAGGCAGTCCATACATGTGGCAGGGAATGACTGCCGCCGGGCGTGCGGCACGATGCTGTTCTAAGCCTTCCACCGTGAGATTGCCGGTGCGCCGATCCACATCGACTAACAGCGGATGATTGCCACTGTGCAGCACTGCCCAGAGGACGATATAGCAGGTATTGGCAGGGATGAGCACCACCTGCTCTTGGAACCCCCAAGCCCGCAGTGCAGCCCAGATCCCCGCCGCTGCCCGTCCTGCAAGGACAATCTGCTGTCGATGGGTGAGTTCACGTAAATGATGGATGGTTTGGCGAGCCGCAGATGTTGCTGGTTTCATTATTGGTCAGCGCTGATATTCGTTTTTCGGTGCTCATTCCCGCCAAGGATAAGTAGGTCGAGAGTCATTGACAATCTCCACCATTTCCTCGATTTTGCGAAGTTCATGGCGCTGCATCATCAGTTCATAAGCAATATTCAGCGCTAAGCTGGCGGCTGTTGAACGCTCAGCAACATTTTCAATGCCGCGAATGTCTTCTACCCCTGCCAGCCCGATCACACGCCGCATCATCTTACAGGCTGCCATGCCCGCGCCGTCTTGCAGCAGCCGCAGCATATAACGCTCCTGATAGCCTTTTGGCATGTTAATGTGATCAACTTGCGCCCATATCGGCTGGAATTCACGCTCAAAGACATGCCACAGTTGGATCACTGTATCAGTGAGATACTTGCGAAAATCAGCGCGCGTATCAGGGTCAATGGTGCGTACTTCATGTGCGGCGTAGTTCAGGAACAGATTGGCGATCACCGCGCCGATGTCGAAACTCATCGGTCCATAAAACGCGAATTCAGGGTCAATCGCGTAAGTCTCGGTCTGGTTCACCATGAGGCTGCCCGTATGCAGGTCGCCGTGAATCAACGCCTGCGCCTGCGTCATGAACTTCTCTTTCATCTCTGCCACTTCGCTGCGCAGCGCGTCATCGGCTTGCAGCGCCAACACTTGTGGCTCAATTTCCTTGTGATACGGATTACGCTCCGTTTTGCGATACGGTTCGGTGAATACGAGATCTTCTGTGATCTTGCACAGTTCAGGGTTAATGAAACGCGCCACTTCTTCTTTCTTGGTCTTGTAGTCCAGCACCAAATCAGAGGTATAGCCCAGCGTGCACGCCATAAACAGCCCGATATGTTCGGCAAAGTGCGGATACTTGATGCCCTGAATCAGCCCCTTGCGCATGATGATGTGATTGTTGAGGTTTTGCATTGCCGTGAGATACATGTCAGGGTCATAAAAGTAGACTTTTGGCGTATGCTGCGGCACAAGCCGATACTCAATTGCCAGCACCGCCGCCTCAATGCGCGCGCGGTCTGTCGGCAGGGGCCAGCTATCCCCGACCAGCCGTAAATAGGGCAGCGCTTGTTTCAGGACGACGGTACGCTTGGGATCAGCCTGCACCCACACCTTGAACACGAGGTTGAGGTTGCCGTCGCCGACTTCGACAGCTTCCAATACCTCGCCTTCGCGGAACATGGCGCGCAGTTCGGGGCGTGTGCGCGTGTAATCAATCACTGTGTCAACGGTAAGGGGCGTGTATTTTTCAGAAGCGATGTTGTTCATAGTTGAAATTAAAGAATAGGAAAATTGATAGGGGAAAATCTAACCTACTCGCGTGATAAGAGCAAGCGACAGTGATTTTTGCATTCTTCGCTCGTTAACGTGTAAGAAGGAATCTACCTTGAGCTGAAAACTGACGACTGAGAACTGTAAACTCGCTCTAATTCGTTTTATCCCGTGCGCGCTTGCCAGAGAACACAAGATTCACCACCAGCGCCGACAGCAGCACAATCCCGCGAATAAAATCTTTCAAATAAACATCAATGCTCGGAATGTTATCCAAACCATTGCGCAGCGTACCGTAAATCAGCAGCCCGATAATTGTCTGTGGGATGCCGCCGCGCCCGCCCGTCAGCGATGTCCCACCCAACACTACCGCCCCAATGGTGTCGATGAGATAGCTTGGCACTTCGACAGGCTGTGCGCTGCCCAAACGTCCCATGCTGACGATGCCCGCGAGTCCTGCCATGAAGCCTGAAATCGTCAAGGTGATGATGATAATCATATCCGTATTGACACCCACCAGACGCGCGGCAGGTAGACTCGCGCCCGTCATATACACGTAGCGCCCGAAACGTGTGTAGCGCAGGACGAGATGCCCGATCAACAGCGACAGCGCCGCGACGATGATAATTACACGAAAGCCGTCTTGTCCGCCGATGCGTCCACTGCCAAGAAAGATGGCGAGGTCGGGAATTTCGCTGAGGGTGCGCCCCTTGCTGACGTAGGTGTTTAACCCTCCTGCAATCAACGAAACTGCCAATGTGGACATAAACGTCGGAATGCGAAAGCGTGTGCTGGCGATGCCACCGACAAAGCCTAACAATGTTGCAGTCGCCAGCCCTGCGATCAGCGGAATTGGCTCTTGATAATTGAGGTTGCCATAGAGATGTGCAGCGATCATGCCTGATAAGCCAGCTACCGCCGCGATACTCAGGTCAATCTGTCCGGTGAGCAGCACAAACGTCATGCCTGTGCCGAAGATCGCCAGCGTTGCGATTTGTGCAAGAATATTATTGAGGTTGATGGGACGCGCGAATGAGGGTGACGCCAGGCTGAAAAAGATACCCATCACCAGCAGTGTCCAGATTGGCGCGAGTGCTGTAAATCGACGTATCCAGACGCTTGATGCAGATTGTGGACGCAAACGCCCCAGCGGCGCGTCCAACTGTGGATTTTCGGTTTGTGTGCTCATAACAGCCTCATCAAAGCGTCTTTATTTAAGTTTTTATTGACCATTTCTGCGACGACATCGCCGTGTGACATCACGATGATGCGGTCACATACCGCCAGCACGGTTTCTGGTTCACTGGATACCACGAGCACACCATAACCTTGATCGCGGAAGGCGCGCAGAATGTTCAACACTTCACTTTTCGCTCCTACATCCATACCGCGCGTCGGTTCACACATCACAAACACTTTCGGCGGGAATGCTAGCCAGCGCGCAATGACGACCTTTTGCTGATTGCCGCCGCTGAGTTTACCCACTGGATTCAGGGGGTCGCCGGGCTGCACATTCACACGCTCTATGACAGGCTGCGCCACTTGCATTTCATGCTGGGACGTGGGAACCAGCATACCAATCTGTTTCAGATGTGGCATCGTGACGTTGCGGTAAATGGCATCTTCCATGAACAGGCTTTGGCGTCGTGATTCCGTCGCATACGCCAGCCCGTGCTTGATCGCGTATGCCGCCGAAAACTCAGCAGGGAATACGTGCCAATCAACGTTGATTGTGCCCCTGTCGTAGCGGTACATGCCGAAGATTGCGCGCGCTAAGTCAAAGTGTCCCGCGCCAATCGCACCATACACGCCGATGATCTCACCTTTACCCACCTTCAGCGACACGTCCTTAAAAACATCCGCCGTCAGTTGGTTCACATCAAGCAGCGTTTGTTGGCTGCCGCTTTCGCTTACATGTGTCGGCGCGCTTTCGACAGCATGTCCCAAAATCAGCGAAATCAGTTCGTTGACGTTCGTTGACGTTTTGTCCAGCGTCGTCACCTTGCGCCCGTCGCGCAGCACTGTAATGCGATCTGCGACTCGCATCACTTCGTCCAGAAAGTGCGAAATATAAATGATGCTGCGATTCGTTTGGCGCAGCGTGTCAATCAGTTGGATGAGGCGTTCGACTTCGGCAGGGGAGAGCGCAGAAGTCGGCTCGTCCATAATCAGCACTTGTGCGCCGGAGATCATCACGCGCAGCACCTCAACGACCTGCTGTGTTCCCAACGGATATGCGCCAAGCCGCTGTCGCACGTCAATATGTTCAAAACCCAGCTTGGCGAGTTCATCTTGCGCGATCTTGTCCATACGCTTCCAATCGACGAAGCCAAAGCGTGTAAGCTGCCGACCCAAAAACAGGTTCTCGGCAACCGAGAGTTCGGGCATGACGCTCAACTCCTGGTGAATCATGCCGATGCCATGATGCAGCGCTTCCCCTGGCGACATCAAGTGAAGAGGCGCTCCGCGCAGCAGATACTCACCGTCATATTCGCTGTAAATGCCCGCGAGAATTTTCATCAGCGTCGATTTGCCCGCGCCGTTTTCACCAACGAGGGCGTGCGTTTCACCTTCGCGGAGATCAAAGTTTACCTGGTCGAGAGCTTGAAGGTTGAGGAATCGTTTTGAGATATTTTTCAGTTCAATGACTGGTTGCACGTTCATAAAAAAGAATATTCATCCGTATTGGCTCTTGAGTAAAAGTAGTGCTTTTCGCCTTGAACAAGGGGATTAATCCCCTTGTTCGTACTGGATTTACCCTTGAGTCTCCGTATTTTGGTGAGGCTTTATTATGTAAAGGCGGCAGCGCTTTTGCAAACTGCCGCCTTCGTCAGTGTCTTTAGAAATCGTTACGAGGGCGCAGCATGTTGCGTCCCTACACTACGCGAATATCTATTTAGAACAGGAAGCGTTCTTCCAACCAAAGCATACCGTCGATGGGACTCAAGCCATAATTGCGGAGTTTCCAGGGTTCTGCCGCGAGGTCAGGGTTGCTGTCGATTTCGTTGTAAATCGCCGGACCATCTGCGAGGATGAAGAACGGTATGTCCTGCCGTGCCTGTTCCAGCCCAACGGTAGCGGCATAAGCGCCTGCAACAACTGCCCAGCCGTGAATACGGTTGGATGGGTTGCGCGCGGTAGCGACCAGTCGCCCATCAGCAATCGCGGCAAGGGCGTTGGGCATGGCATCTACACCACCGACTAACACCTGCGCGCCAAGACCTGCATTATCCACAACCTGGCGCGCCGCCAGTGCCATATCGTCATTGTCTGCGAAGATCGCCTTTAGATCGGGATTGGCGTTCAAAACTGCCTCCGTGAGCGCGGCGGCGGTGCTCACGTCCCAGTTGCCGGGTTGGTCATCGACCACCTGAATGTCGGGATACTGCCCGACGATGTTGAGGAAGCCTTGCCCACGCGCTTGTGCGCCCGTGTGTCCTGGCTGTCCACCAATGTGCGAAATCTTGCCTGAGCCACCCATGAGTTCTACTAACTTGCTGACCACGGCTTCCGACATAAACACATTGTCTGGCGCGATCAAAGTAAGCACACCCATAGTCTGCATCTGATCTAACG
>CALMZT010000804.1 GCA_937870805.1 uncultured Chloroflexota bacterium | reverse complement strand
CAGCCCTGTACGCTTGTCCCGACAAAGATGTTGTGAACCCTCATAGCCTTTTCATTAAATTTCATGCAATCGCCCTACCTACGTCTCTTTTACAAGGGTAGGTTTTTAATTCTTGGCTCAACAACTGGTCTAAAACACACTACACTTAAGCCTTTTTGAGGCTCAAACGCTTAACAACGCGAGTCTGAAGTCTCTCTCCCGCCACACAAGCTCACTTACAGCCAAGTCCCCGCATGGGAGAGGGATTGAGGGTGAGGTCAAGGCGTGCGCTTAACTTCACTCCACAAAATACCTATCCTTATGAACTACGGCTCCTCTCGCTGATCTTTACGCAACTGCGCCCGATCTTTAGGGAATTTTTACGCCCCTTTTAGGTAAAATGGATTGCAAGCTCAAATAAGAGCGCGTAAAATCAAATGTTCGTCAAAAATAAATAGAAATCTTATTAAAATTAGAGTTTACTTAGAGAGGGATGTTCAAAGGCATTTGCCCACGTCCCTCTCAAACCCATTCCAGGAGTGCCACTCTAAAATTTCCTTATTTGTACTTGTCCTATTGTTGTAAAACATGGAAGTGTCCCTATGGGTATTCGTCATGTGCTGATCGGCAAACGGTTAGAAACCAAAGATCTCGCACATCAAGCGGTCAGTAAAGTTGTCGGGTTAGCAGTTTTCGCCTCCGATGCGCTATCTTCTACCGCCTACGCAACTGAAGAAATCCTGATTATCCTGTCCATTGCCGCTGCCTCTGGCGCAGCGATGTGGAGTGGCGCAAGTGGCACGATCTTAGGGCTTTCGCTGCCGATTGCCATTGCCATTGCCCTGCTCATCGCCATCGTTACCATTTCCTATCGCCAGACGATTCACGCTTACCCCAATGGCGGTGGCGCGTATATTGTCGCGCGTGATAATTTTGGCGAACTGCCCGCGCAGGTTGCGGGCGCGGCGCTGCTGACGGATTATATCTTGACGGTAGCCGTCAGTATTTCGTCAGGCGTCGCGCAAATTACGTCGCTGTTTGAAGGCTTGCTGCCGTACAAGGTGCATATCGCTGTTGGCGTGATATTGCTGATGATGATTGTCAACCTGCGCGGCGTCAAGGAAAGTGGGCGTGTCTTCGCCGTACCGACGTATTTTTTCCTCGGTACGATGTTTTTGACGCTTGCCTACGGCTTGTTCCAGTATTTCTCAGGGGCTTTAGGCGTCATTGATCCCAGCAGCGTCATTCCGCTTGAGAACGCCGAAATCGCGCCAGAAGCAGGCTTCGGGTTGATATTTCTCATTCTGCGCGCCTTCTCCAGCGGCTGTACGGCGCTGACGGGCATTGAAGCCATTTCCAATGGTATTCAGGCGTTCAAAGAACCCAAGAGTAAAAATGCTGCCGCCACCCTCACATGGATGAGCGGCATTCTGATTGTGCTGTTCATCAGCATCACGTTCCTGGCAAACCAAATCCACGCCATCCCAAGCCACACCGAAACGGTCATCTCGCAATTAGGACGGGCGATCTATGGCGATACCTCGGTGATGCACTTTGTCGTTCTGGGAGCCACCGCGCTCATTCTGTTGATGGCAGCCAACACCAGCTATGCCGACTTCCCACGTTTGGCGGCGCTGCAAGCGGGCGATGGCTTCCTGCCGCGCCAGCTCACCTATCGCGGTGGACGTTTGGTGTTCTCGTGGGGGATTGTCTTCCTATCGGTAGCGGCATCCTTCCTGGTTATCATCGCCAACGCCAGCACAACAGCACTCATTCCCTTGTACGCGGTGGGTGTCTTCCTTAGCTTCACGATGTCGCAAGCGGGCATGGTCAAACGTTTCCTGAAGGCTGGCAAGCTGAAGCCCGGCGAGAAAATGAAAGGGCTGGAAAAGGACATTGAATATGATCGGCATTGGCGTGAGCACGCGCTAATCAGCGGTTTCGGCGCGGTGTGTACCTTTGTGGTGATGGTCGTCTTTGCCGTGACCAAATTCACGCATGGGGCGTGGTTCATCGTCGTGCTCATCCCGGCACTGGTGTACGTCTTTTTCAAGATTCACGATCACTATAAAGAAGTCGCCGAGGCGTTGAGCCTGGCAGGTCGCCGCCCGGATGTCGAAGCGCGCGACGTGACGACGTTGATTCTGGTGGACGATGTTCATGCTGAAACTGCGCGTCTGGTCAACTTCGCCAAATCACTGAAACATCCCTGGAAAGCGGTGCATATCGCCGTCAATCCTGAAAAAGCAGAAGTTGTCAAAAAGAAGTGGCAGCAGCGTATTGGCGAAGGTGAAATCGTGATTATCCCATCCCCCTACCGCCAGCTTGCCGAGCCGATCACTGACTATATCGAGAATATACAGGCAGAGAAACCCGGCAGTTTTGTCCACATCATCATGGGGCACTTGGGAATGGACACCTTCTGGGAGCAGGCTTTGCACCAGAATAGTTCCTACATCTTCACGCTGTCGTTGAGCCGCCTCGAAAATGTCGTCGTGACTACGGTCCCCTATCACATCCACACGGGTGACGATGACGACGAAGAAGCATTGCAGGAAGCTGCAAAACAGGAAAGTCCGACACCTGTCTCGGAAAGCTAGCAGCCACACTAGTACACCGACAAGGTTAATTTGACGGGTGAACAAGGGGCTTAAGCCCCTTGTTGGAAGTAGATAACCCTCCAACTTAAGATTGTTGATGTGCTAGCCATCAACTATTTTCAGCGAAGCCCCATTTCAAATGAAGTGGGGCTGTTTGATTCCCTGATTTTGATGTGATCTTGATGCGTATTTTGTACTCATCTTGATGAAATCTTGATGTGTTTTGAGCAATTCTTGACCCATTTTTGCTCTCAAATAGGCGATAATGAACACGATTTTTGATCGCACCTCAATGCTATGCATCGTCTTTCTGTTGTGAGCATCCAGGGCTAACACAACTGAATGACCGGGAGATTTTCGATAAAGTTGTAATCGAATAATGTGAGTGAGTTGATTTTTATTTGTGTTCGTCTATTGATGTTCTCTTGATGTGAAAGTGTAACACCATGAATGTGACCCATGTACTGATCGGGAAGCCGCTGCAAACCAAAGACCTCCCCCATCAGGCTGTAAGCAAACTCGTTGGGCTGGCGGTGTTCGCTTCCGACGCGCTTTCTTCTACCGCCTATGCGACAGAAGAAATTCTCATTATCCTGTCCATTTTCGCGGCAGGTGCAGGCAGCGCCATGTGGGCGACCAACGGCGCGCAGTTGGCATACTCCATCCCGATTGCCATTGCCATTGCGCTGCTGCTCGTCATCGTCACGATTTCCTATCGCCAGACGATTTATGCTTACCCCAAAGGCGGCGGCGCGTACATCGTCGCGCGTGATAATCTCGGCGAAGTCCCCGCACAGATCGCCGGCGCGGCGCTGCTCACGGATTATATCTTGACGGTAGCCGTCAGTATCTCGTCAGGCGTGGCACAAATCACGTCGCTGTTTCAAGGACTCCTGCCCTACAAAGTGCCGATTGCTGTAGGCGTCATTATCCTGATGACCATCGTCAATCTGCGCGGCGTCAAGGAAAGTGGGCGTGTCTTCGCCGTGCCGACCTATTTCTTTCTTGGCACCATGTTCCTGACGTTGGGCATCGGCATCTTCCGCGCGCTCTCTGGTACGCTGCTGCCGATTGACCCGAACTCTGTCGAAGCCATTCAGCAGTTTGAACTCGCGCCAGAAGCAGGTTTTGGCATGATGTTCCTGATTTTGCGCGCCTTCTCCAGTGGCTGTACGGCATTGACGGGCATCGAAGCCATTTCCAACGGTATCACAGCATTCAAGGAACCCAAGAGCCATAATGCCGCCATTACCCTGATTTGGATGAGTTCGCTGTTGATTGCGATGTTTTTGGGCATTACCTTTTTAGCGAACCAGATTCAGGCGATCCCCAGCCACACCGAAACGGTGATCTCACAGCTTGGGCGCGCGATTTTTGGGGAAGGCAGTCTGCTGCAAGGTATTGTCTTAGCGGCGACGGCGCTCATCCTCTTGATGGCAGCGAACACCAGCTACGCCGACTTCCCACGTTTGGCAGCGCTGCACGCGGGCGATGGCTTCCTGCCGCGCCAACTCACCTATCGCGGTGGGCGTCTGGTGTTCTCATGGGGCATCGTCTTTCTGGCGCTTGCCGCTTCGCTGTTGGTCATCATCGCTAACGCCAGCACGACAGCGCTGATTCCGTTGTATGCGATTGGCGTGTTTCTCAGTTTCACGATGTCGCAAACGGGCATGGTCGTTCGCCTTCGGAAAATCAGCAAGCTCAAGCCCGGTGAAAAGATCAAGGGCTTGGAAACCGACCTTGAATATGACCCGCATTGGCGTCTGCACATGGCGATCAGTGCTTTCGGCGCGCTTTGCACCTTCGTCGTGATGGTGATCTTCGCTGTGACGAAATTTACGCACGGCGCGTGGTTCATCGTGCTGCTCATCCCGACGCTGGTGTTCATCTTCTTCCGCATCCACCATCACTACAAAGGCGTTGCGCACGCGCTGAGCTTGTCAGGTCGCCGCCCGGATGTCGATGCGCGCGACGTGCAAACGCTGATTCTGGTCGATGACGTTCACGCCGAAACTGCGCGCCTTGTGAACTTTGCCAAGTCGCTGCGCCATCCTTGGAAAGCCGTGCATATCGCCGTCAACCCGGAAAAAGCCGCCAGCGTTGAGCGAAAATGGGGGGAACGCATCGGTGAAGGCGAACTGGTGATTATCGAGTCGCCGTTCCGCCAGCTTGCCGAACCCATTAGCGAGTACATTCAGGAACTGCAAGCCGAGAAACCCGGCAGCTTCGTTCATGTCATCATGGGACATCTGGCGATGGAGTCCTTCTGGGAGCAAACACTGCACCAGAACAGTTCGTATATTTTCACGCTGGCGCTCAGCCGCCTCGAAAATGTAGTCGTCACGACTGTTCCCTACCATATCCACATCGACGATGAGCAGGAGCACGTGTCGGAAGAACCCGAAAAAATGCAGGCACACTAAGCAACGTCAGCTTTGCTTAAAGCCTTCAAGCAGAGATAGTGTGCCTGTAGGGGCGACCTGAATGCAGTTTAACGAATAAAGACGGAGTAAAACAAGGTGTTTGTAGGGGCGCACCTGCGTGTGCGCCCGATGGTGGGC
>CALMZT010000803.1 GCA_937870805.1 uncultured Chloroflexota bacterium | reverse complement strand
CCGCCACATCACAACGAAAGAGCTGCCCATCCAAAGATACCGAGAGCGCGCTTTGTCCATCAGGCGTGAAGATGATGCTGATGATGCCCCATTCGTGTCCGTCAAAGCGGCGCACGGCGTCAATATTGGCTACCGAATCGAGTAACTCCTGTGCGGGGGCTGGGGGATTGGGGATGCTGGCAGCGTTGAGCGCCAGCGCATAAGCTAGAAAGGGATCGTTCGGCGCAACAGCTTGCGCGCGCTGTGCCAGCAGAATACTCGCGGATTCGTCGGCGCGGCGTTCAGCAGTGGCTTGTGCAGAAACAGCCGCTGCGGCATTGGCTTGTGCTAAGTCGCGGCTGGCTTCTGACTGGCGGAACAGGAAGAAAGACAAAATCGTCAAGCCAATCGACACCACCAGCGCGACGGAAACTCCGACGAGCAGCAGCTGCTGGCGGCGGTTGGCGGCTTTGCGACTCGCGCCGATGTATTCGGCATGTAAAGGAAGTGGGCTGGGTTGTTTCGCCACATTCTGCGCAATCCATTTTTCGGCGTCGGCGATGTCTGTGCCAGAGAGTAAGTAGCTGGCGTCTTTGCCCTTGTTCTCCCATTCGCGGGCGCGCACCAGCAGGCGGGTATGCTGCTTGACGTGCTCAAGATCGGTATCAATCGCGCTGGTCAACTGCTGGATGCCAGTATCGAACTCAGCGTCGTCCTTGAAGTACAGCCAGTTATGGCGCGCGAGGGCGTTCCAATTCTGTTTGGCAAGGTCTAGAATCTGGCGCTCACCGAGGGCTTTGCGTGTGTTGTCGCTCAGTTCACGCGCCGCCATCGCCTCGAAGGTCGCTTTCTCGTCCGCTGGCTCACGCACCAGCGGCACCAGGCGCTTGCCCTGTTGAATGGCGTGATCGATCTCCATCGCGCAAATTGGCGACGACATCGAGTCCGGCGTCATGACCACGATGAAGGTATCGGCGGCTTCAATGCCCGTCGTGATTTCGTCCCACCAATCAGACGTCAGCGGAATATCTTCCCAATCGACCCAGATGTCGCGTTTTTGGGCAGCTAGCGCGGCGTGTACACGCTGGACGAATTCTTTGTTCTTGCGGGAATACGAAATGAATACATCGGGCATGAGTTATGTTCTCTGTGTTCAACAGATGTAGGGGCACGGCGCGCCCCTACAAGTGATTTTACGGGGATGACGTGGGCAGCGGTGGCGACGGCGGGTTCGTTGGAAACGGCGGCGGTGGTGGTGGCGGTGAAGCTGTTTTCGTCGGCACAAACGGCGGCAGCGTGGGCTGCGTATTGGGCAGCGTCGTTGGCACGGGCGATGCTGGCGCGTTCGTCGGTGGCGGTGTAGAGGTTGGTGTGGCTTCAACGGCGCGCGGTGTGAGCGTTGGGCGATAAGTGGCGGCGGGCACAGTGGGCTGTGGCGTATTCGATGGAGCAGCAGACGTTGCCGTTACGAGGACAGGCACCGACGTTGGGGTGACACTGGTGGCGGCTACGGTTGGCTGTGGCGCGGCGGGCGTGAGTGTCGGGCGATAGGTGGCGATGGGGTGTAACGTGGCGTTGGAAATCGGCGTCAGCGTCGGACGATAAGTTGGTAAGGGCTGTGCCGGGGTGGTCGTTGCTGCGGCGGTTGGCGGCAGCACGTCACACAGCGGCGCGATGGCATACGTCTCACGCTGCTGGCAAGTTAGCTCTGGAATGTAGCGATTCGCCTGAACCCACGCCAGCAGATTGCCTTCGTAGGGCGTCAAATTCCATAGAATGAGCGTGGTATCGGCAGAGCCAGAAATCACCATCTGTCCATCAGGCGTGAAGGCAGCGCTGGTTACGTCTGCCAAATGTCCGATGTAGCGCTGCAACAGAGCACCACTTTCAATGTTCCACAGTCCGAGGGTGCCGTTGTCGAGCGCTGCCAGCACGCGGCTTCCATCCGGGCTTAAAGCCACACTCCACACCCCGCTGCGATTGTTGAACTGCTGGGTAATCCTGCCGTCGGCGATGTTCCAAAGCGCCAGCGTGCCATCATCCGAGCCAGCGACAAAGGTATTGCCATCTGCGCTGATCGCCAGGTCATTGACCGGGCTGCCGTTGGCGGATAAACGCTGGATGATCTCGGCGTTCGCAACATTCCACACAATAATTTCGCCGTTGCCCGCGCCAGAAATCAGTGTTTGCCCATCAGGACTAAAGGAAGCGCTGAAGATGGCGCTGTTGTGTCCTTCAAAGCGGCGAACCACTTCACCATTGTCTACGTCCCATAAGACCAGCGTGCCGTCGGCAGAACCGGACAGCATCGTTTGTCCATCGGGGCTGAATTCGACTGTCAGTACATCAAGGGTGTGTCCGAGTAAGCGCAGCTTTTCCTGCCCTGTCGCCACATCCCACAAGATCACGCTGCCATCGGCTGCGCCAGAGATGACCAGTTCGCCATCGGGGCTGAGGGCGGCGTCCCAAATCGCATCCGTTTGTCCGACGAGTTGGTAAAGCGGCGCGCCTGTCGCCACATCCCAGATGATGAGCGTGCCATCGTCGGAAGCAGAAACGGCTCGCGTCCCATCAGGGCTGACGGCGACACTCCAAATCGCGCCATCATGTCCCCTGAATTGGCGGATCACGGCGCTGCTGGAAACATCCCACAGAATCACGCTTTGGTCGGTTGAGCCAGAGAGCACGCTTTGTCCGTCGGGGCTGAAGGCGACGCCAAACACGCCGCCGTTGTGTCCGATCAAGCCACGCTCCAAGCCGCCGCTGACCAGATCCCACAGGATGAGCGAGTTGTCGTTGGAAGCTGAAACCGCGTGCTGTCCATCAGGGCTAAACGCCACACTGAGGACAGGCGCGGTGTGTATCTGGAAGCGGTAAATAAAATCGCCGCTGGCAATATCCCACAGGATGACACTGCCATCCACTGCGCCCGCCAGGATGCGGGTTCCATCAGGACTGAAAGCGACGCTGAAAATCGCGCCCGTATCTTCGCTGAATTCCAGCAGCGCCTTGCCGCTGGCGACTTCCCAGAGAATCACGCTGCCATCGCTGGAACCGGAAAGCGCGCTGCGTCCATCAGCACTCAGCGCAACGTTCCAGATCACGTCGCTGTGGGCTTCATCGAAGCGGCGGATAATGTCACCGCTGGCGAGGTCGATCAGCAGCAGGGTGATGCTGTCGGGCGAATTGGCGGCAACGAGGGCGCTCGTGCCATCGGGCATCACGGCGACGCTGGTGAGGAAATCACCTTCCAGCGCAATCTGCTGTACCATCTCGCCGCTGCTGACATCCCAAACGAACACCAAGCCATCGCTGCCGACGGACACCACGCGCGTACCGTCGGGCGTAAAGTCGGCGCTGTAAACCGTGCCCGTGTGCCCCTGCAACTGACGCAGCATTTCGCCACTGGCGGTATCCCATAGAATCACGCTTTGATCGGCAGAGGTGGATAGGGCTGTCGCGCCATCGGGACTAAAGGCGACGGCGTAAACTTCGCCGCTGTGCCCGAAATAACGCTGACGGATGAGCGAATAGGCGGCGGCATCCACCAGTGCGCTCTGTGCTTCGAGGGGTGGCTGATCGATGCTGTTGGCGGCAACGGCAAGCGCAACAGCGCTGTCCATCTGTCCGCCGCGCAAGGCATCCTGCACACCAGACGCCAGCGCGAGGCTGCGCGCTTCGTCGGCGCTGCGCTGTGCGGTGGAGGCGTTGGCAACGGCAGTTGATTGATTAGCAAGGGCGGTAGCTTGGATGGCTTCAGAAGTGGCTTGATTGACTTCGGCTTGTCCCTGTGCAAAGGTAGACGTTGCCGCGAGGTCCAGCGCAGCGCCTTGCAGCGCCGTAGCTGTCGCAGCGGCGTTTTGTGCCTGCCCCTGCGCGACGGTTGCCGAGACAGCGAGCGCGACAGCCGTTGCCTGGTTATTCTCGGCTTGTCCCTGCCCTGCTGTTGCCGATGCCGCTAATGCGACAGCGGTTGCCTGACTGTTTTCGGCTTGCCCCTGCGCGTAAGTAGCACTTCCCGCGAGGTTGAGCGCTTCGCCCTGCGCGAGTGTGGCATTAGCGACTTGAGTTGCTGCGGCGCGGGCGTTGGCTTCACTGGTGGCGCGGGCGCTCTGATCGTTACGGCTCTGGTTGTAGGTGGCAAACGCAAAGCCGAGCGCGAGCAGACCGATGACCACCGCCGCAATGAAGCCTAACTGCTGGCGTCCGGCTGACGATTGGCGGCTGGCGCTGATGTATTCGGCTTGGAGCGCAGAGGGCAGCGGGTCTTTGCCAATGCCCTGCGCTAGCCATGTCTCAGCGGCATTCACGGATGAACCACTGAGCAAAGGCGCACTCTGGCGTTTCCAATCGAGCGCGCTGCGCAGGAGGCGTGTGTGTTCGCGCACATGCTCACGATCTGAGTCGATCAGATTGATTAACTGTTTCACAAAGATGTCGAACTGTTCTTGCAGGAACAGCAGCGAAGGACGGGGTGCCAGCAGCTTACTGTTCGCGCGCCCCACGTCAACGATGTTCCGCCCTTCAAGCACGCGGCGCGTTTGCTCGTCCAATGCAGTGGAACTTAACTTTTCAAGGGCGGCGCGTTCATCCACCTGTACATCGGTGATGGGGATGATCCGTTTATTGAGGCGTGCGGCGTAATCGATCTCCAATTGGCAGTGAGGTGAAGCCAGCGCAGCATCACTCATGATGAACACTACGCAGTCGGCTTCTTCAATCGCCCGCATCGTCTTGTCCCAGCGCGCGGCGGTCAGCGGCGCGTCTTCACCATCCAGCGTGACGGTGTGCTGCGTCGCTGTCAGTGCGTCATCCAAGCGTTGAGCGAATTCCTTGTCAGTGCGCGAATAGGAGATAAATACATCAGCCATGTAACACCTTTTTAGAAAGTTGAAAGCAATGAGCAATGAGTGAAAAGTGTAGAGTTTAGGTGGTTAGGTTCACAAACAAGGGGTTTAAACCCCTTGTTCATCCATCAATGCTCAATGCGCAACGGAATTTTTGCAACAGTGACATACTCCCCACACGTAAACGTGGGGGCTTCTACTCTCAAACAGGGCTGCACCTCTTTTCAGGGAGGCGTCTTATGACCCCTCAAGTAGTATACGCTGATGCCCCAGCGTGCAAGCGTGTTTCTCTCCTGGGTGTGTTGAACGTTTTACGTGACGGACTTCCCGTCACAACCGCCTACGCTCAGTTGTTAAAGAGCCGTACTGGACGCCAACCGTACTATGACGTCGCGTGAAGGCTTTTTGTCCAGTCGAATTGAAAAGGAGTATAGCGTGATTGAACCTAGAATACCAATTCGTGCGCCTTATATCCCCAGACCTGAAGGTCGGGGTTTTACGGCGCTTCTCGATAAGGTGATTGTAACGGGGAATAGCTGAGAAAAACAAGATTCGCGCGAAATCGGCAGCCGATGAGGATAGTGAGGTTACAGGGTTGGAATGGGGATTTGGATGTGTCAGCCCCTCACTCCGTTATTGGAGTGAGGGAGAAAAGAGAGATGCGCAGGTTAAGACTTCTTTGGTAGTAATGGCTTTTCAGTCACTAAATCATAGCCAACCGATTCGCTCAGTTGTTTTGCTTGCCCATGAAACAATTTGGCAACTTCCCAAACGATATTCATTGCCATTTCTACCGTGACGGTTTCAAAGCCATTGAGTCGTTCAGCCGCCAGTTCCTCAGCCAACCGTGTATAGATCAAGGCATACTTGCCAAAATGATCGCGTGGATTTTCTTGAGGTGCTATTTTTAAGGATTTGCGTAACTGGTCAGTCGTTCGCTCCCACAAACCTCTGTACATCCGATCTGTTGTTTGATAGTAAATTGAATTGGGCGCGTTCAACACAGCATTCTTCAGTGCTTCCGTAAACTGTTTGCGAGTGATGATGCCTTCGACGCGAAGGGCAATCCAGCTATCTGTCTTCCCAACTGCTCTGTATTTATCGACAGTTCGATCTAAGGAACGGAACAAACCCATTTCAGGGTCTTCAACTTCTTCAAGACGTTCGCTGCCGACCCCAGCAAGCCACATTTTCAGCGGTTCAACTTTGGGTGAAGGAATGGATTGAATCAGGCGCAAAATCTGTTCAGTATTCATCACATCGGTCAAATAATATTTTCCATCCGAAGACATCATCTTGAGTCGCTTACTGCGCGTAACCAACTCACTGCCTTCTTTCTTCAAACGCCCTTTCAGGACATGATAGTAATTCTTGGCTTTCTTGTGATCAGCATCCAGAAGTTCTGCGATGATGTCATTGACGCTGTAATACCATTCGTTGTTGTGCCATTGACGACGGATATTGCTTCCATCTATCGCGCCTGTTGGAATCATCTCATTCATTTTAATTCACCAATTAGTTTATATTCTGAGTTGACTTATATTATAAAACGTCTTGTGAAAATTGTAAATCAATAGTTGAGCTTTTTAAAGAAGAATAAAAAATCCCCTCTCTAATTTCGGAGAGAGGATTTTGATTTTGAAAGGCTTACCCCGCTGGTGTGCCTGTTGGTGATGCGGTAAACGTCGGCGTCGGTACATAAGGCGTGGATTCGATTTCCAGCGTGTACGCGCCACCTGTGTCGTCGGCATAACTACGGACTTCGATCTCATAGATGCCTGTGGTCGGCAGCGTCAATTCTTCAATCAACGAGTCAGTGATCGTCCCCGCCACCGTATCATCGGCAACGTAAAGGATTTCTCCCAACGGCGAACGCACGATCAAGTAGGTGTCCAACAACCCCGTGCGCTCCTCATCTGAGGCGGTATTGGCAGGCTCATCGGCGGTAACTCTAATGGTCAGCACTTCGCCGTAGCTGCCGTTGTACGTCCACACTTCGCCGCCGCCAATTTCGATTTCACCGCGCTGCTCACCTACCTGTGCTTCATTCGCCGCTACAGGGGTCGCGGTGGGAGTGCTGGTGGAGTTGGGCGTGAACGTTGGCAGAATGGCAGTCGTCCTGGCAGTTGGGGTCAGCGTGGGATAAGGCGTCAGGGCGGGATTCTCACCATCGGCACAGTAGGGTTCGACACGATAAGCGATGCGCTGGTCACAGGTGAGTTCAGGTACATTGCGCTGCGTCATTAAGGTGGTCATCAGATCGGGGATGGTGGGAATGCTCCACAGGGATACGCTGTAATCCCACGATGCGGACAGTGCACGCCGTCCATCGGGGCTGAAGGCAACAGCATTGACGCTGTTACTGTGTCCAGTGTAGGTGCGGATGATTTGCCCACTGGCAGTATCCCATAGGTTAACGCGCCTGTCTGCACCGCCGGAAAGAATGCTACGCCCATCAGGACTGAAGGCGACGCTGGCGGTGCTGGCGGTGCTGCTGATAAAGGTGCGGATGATTTGCCCGCTGGCGATGTCGTATAAAAACATCCTGCCGCCTTCGCCCGCCGCCAGCAGACTTTGCCCATCGGGATTGAAAGCAATGCTGTAGCTGTTCACTGATGGCTCTGACGTGATACGCTGAATTTCCTCGCCCGTTTCGGCATTCCAGACGACGATTTCGCCCAATTCAAAGGCGGCGGCTGCCATGCTGCCATCGGG
>CALMZT010000802.1 GCA_937870805.1 uncultured Chloroflexota bacterium | reverse complement strand
CGCTGGGCATTTGATCTGCACGCCTCAGCGGTGGTACTCAGTGAGAATGCTTCCCCGTCGGCGATTGCCGAAGCCAATGCCTATGGTATCCCAGTGCTGACTTTGCCGGGCGGAAGTCGCATTCGACTGGTCGAAAAGGCGATTGTGAGTCTGCTGGTTGATCGTAAAGGACAGCTTGAACGACGTGGCACGCAAATCTACCGCCAGCTAACACAAATCTCCTCGCGCAATGAAGGAATGGCGGAACTGATTAACGCGATGGCGCGCCTGACCAACAAAGCGGTTGTGATTCAAGACAAGCGTCTGAGCATTTTGTACAGCACCGTGCAGCCACAGTTCGTCGCCTATTGGGAAGAGGTCGAGAATTTCCTGCGTAAGCTCGATAACCTGCCTGTCGAAATTCAGGATCGGCATCGCGTGGTTGAAATCGATAATCCCGTCTTGATGCAATCCCTGCCGACGCCGGGTATTGCACGCCTGGTCGCCCCCATTGTCACAAAGGATATTGGACGCGGGTATCTCTCCATCGTTGGGCTAGACAACGAACTTGATGACATCGACTTGTTGGTCACAGAACACGGTGCGGCTGCGTGTGCGCTAGAAATGGCAAAAGCCAAAGCCATCAGCGATACCGAAAAGCGGCTGCGTGGTACATTCCTTGACCGCTTGTTGATCGGTGATGTCAGCCAGCAAGAAGCTGTGCGGCAAGGCGAGCGCTTTGAGCACGATATGACACAAATACATGTGGCGGTTGTCGTGCGCTGGCAAGGAGAGAAAACCCCTTCGCTGCGACGACTGGAAACTCTCGTCAATACATTGGTGAGCAGTCAACATGCGAAGGCTCTGGTCTGGCAGCGCGAACGTGAACAGGAAGTGCTCGTTTTTCACGCTACCGATTCTAAAGATCCGGTAGATACCAGTATGAAATTGGCGGAGATGTTTAGCACGGAGATTCAGCGCCAGTACCCCAATACGCATGTTGCGATTGGCTTGGGGCAGGCGGCGCGAGAAATCGGGGCATGGCGCAGCAGTTATCGTGATGCTGTACAAGCGTTGGAACTCGCTGCACGCTTGCAGACCGATTCACCACTTTATATTGGCGATCTCGGCGTTTATCAACTCATCCTCAGTTTGTCTGACCGCGAGAAATTGCTGGCTTTCTGTGAACGCACATTAGGGTCGCTGCTGGAATACGATATGCGCCAGCACGCCGATCTTGTCAAGACGCTGGAAGCATTTTTTGCCTGTCATGGCAATTTGTCACAAACAGCGGAGATGTTGATTGTGCATCGTAACACATTGCTGTATCGCATGAACCGCATCAATGAGATTGCAGAGATCGATTTGAACCGCCCAGAGACGCGCCTTGCGCTGCATCTCGCATTGACCATCCGACGCTTATTGGCATTGAATTAGCGCTGTATATTTTGTCCTTGAATCGCGAGTATTTTGCACAACTTATTTCTCTCAATAAGTAAACTGTGCAAAATATACGATAAACCCCTAGCACTTTTACCCTCAATTTCATATTGCTGACAGTCGTAATCATTGTGCAATTTGCCACAATACGTGGGCAATAATCTCTGTCAGTGTATCCGTAGCTAATTCCTTCAACAATTTATAGATTTATTACTGTAAAAACATGTCGATTTTTGTCGGTTATGGCTAACCCTTACATTGGAGGAACGTATCATGCAAACTCAACCTCTCTCCAACTCCACAGACGTTCTCCCCTGTTCGGACGACGCTGAACAGCTTTCTCCCCTGACAACTTACCAACCCAATGCGGTTGATGAACGTGAACGTGATGCCTGCGCCTTGATTTGTTCTGTGCGTAAAGGCGGACAAGCGACGCACGGCAATGTCAAGCGCACCATCGAAGGTCTTGCCCGTATGGGACACCGTACAGGCTACGTGGATGGCGAAGGCGATGGAGTCGGTATTCTCACCGATATTCCACGCCAGCTTTGGATGAAGAAACTTTCACTCGCCAGCTTGCGTTCCTCAATCGCCACCGAGCGCAGTTTTTGGGTGGCGCACTTGATGATTCCCGCGACAGCGCGTGGACGTGCTGCTTATCTAATTGATGTCATCAGCCGTCAAATTCGTGAAAGCGGCTTGCATGTTCTCATCGAGGCACAGGGCGAGGTGAACCAGCAAGTTCTGGGTCCCAACGCCGCGAAGAATGAACCGGACTTCTGGCAGATTGCAGGAACTAATGATCGTATACCCGCTGCTGATCTGGATGCGACCCTGTTTAATCTTCAGGTGCAGCTAGAGAGCGACTTAGGTGTGCATTTCGCCTCATTTTCGGCGGACAGCGTGGTTTACAAGGTTCAAGGGACTGTCGAAATTCTGCGCCGTTATTATCCTGAGCTGCGCGACCCCGATTATGCTTCGACAGTCACACTCGGTCATGCACGCTACAGCACCAACACCAATCCTGTATTCGAGCGTGTTCAGCCGTTCAGCCTCCTTGGTCACAACGGCGAGTTCAACACGATTTCGCGCTTCCGTCTGGAAACGGCGATGTTGGGAATGCCGCTTGACCCTGGCAACTCTGACTCCCAGGACGTAGACCGCACGCTGCAAACGCTGTGTATGCGCTATGGGCTGGATTTGATTGAGGCGATGGAATATATTTTCCCGCCGTTCGATCATGATCTGCACCAGAATAACCCGGAAATTCGGGCACTCTATGAGCAAATTCGCCACACGTTCGGTCCTTTTGCACAAGGTCCAGCGGCAGTAGCAGCGCGTTTAGGCGATTTGTGTGTCTTCAGTGTCGATGCGTTGGGTTTGCGTCCTCTCTGGTTTGGCGAAACTGAAAAGGAATATTTCGCCAGTTCAGAGCGTGGTGTGTATCCACTGGACGCGATGGCATCCAGCCCAAAACCAATGGCACCGGGCGAGAAAATCGCTGTGCGTATCAGACCGGGACGCTCAATTGAAGTGCTCGATTATCCGGCAATTCAGCGCCATGTCTTGAACCGTTATCGTGATCGCCAGCCGACTCAGGATGATGCGCCGCAAGCATGGTCATTGGGCAATTATCCGACGAACAGCAAAGCCCCGAATGGCGGCAATGGCAATGGACACAGCGGGCAGGCGGTTGCCCAACTGGCGGTTGCTGAAGCCGTTGCGATTGATGTAGCAGAGCCACAGCCCGAAATCGCGCTTCGTCCCGCAGCCCGCGCTTTCCCCTGGCAGGAACGCATAACCAAAGTGAACACGAACACGATGGCGGCGCTCGGCTGGGAACGCTATCACCTTGGCGTGATCGAAGCCATGTCTGAAACTAAGAAAGAACAGGTTGGCTCACTTGGCTGGGACGGTCCGTTGGCGGCGCTGAGCCATACTCGTGTCAATGTCGCTGATTACTACAAAGAGACCGTCGCTGTCGTCACCAACCCTGCGATTGATCGTGAACGTGAGCGTGCGCAGTTTTCCACACAGATGCTGCTGGGTGTGCGCCCCGCGATTGGGCAGAGCAATTTGCCCGGCAATATGCTGGTGAAACTCGATATTCCATTCCTGCTCGGCGGTCATTCTGATCTCGGATCACTAGACGATATGCGAACCGTTGCCGACAAGCACGGCACGATGACCCTTGAAGACCTTGCCGAGACCTTCGGTGATTGTCTCGCCTACATTTCCATGTCGGCGTCGCTGGATGAACACTTTGAAAACGCAGTGCAGCGTATTCAGGCAGAAGCCATCGAACTCGTGTTAGGGGGCGTGCAGTGCCTTGTCTTAGATGATACTGATGTTTTCAGCGGCGAACGCTTGTGGCTTGACCCGCTGATTGTAACAGCAGCCGTTGACCGTGCGCTGCGTCAGTATGAAACGACGCCCAACTTGCGTCGTCAGGCAGGCATCGTCGTGCGTTCCGGTGCCCTGCGCGACTTGCACGACCTCGCACTGTGCCTCGGTATGGGTGCGAATGCGCTGCTGCCTTATGCAATGTACGCTGTGGGTTTGGGCATTGCCCCGCGTGCCCCTAAAGAACTACCGAACACTGAACAGACGATCAACCTGTTTAGCAATATGATTACGGCAGTTACGATTGGGCTGCAAAAAGTTACCTCGACGATTGGTTGCCATGAACTGCGTGGCTACGGTCAGGCGTTTAGCTCTGTCGGATTATCGAAGAATGTTGGTGCCTATCTCGGCACGACCAATTACTTCGGCTCTGAGGCGCGCGGCTTGACATGGAGCGCGTTGAAGGACGATGCTGAGGAACGCGCGGCGGAAATGCGCGGCGAAAAAGCAGGCAAACTGGATAATCCTGATCGCTTCTATCCCAAGATGTGGAAGAAGATTGAAGACGTAGCGCACGGCGAAATGTCATTGGAGCAATATACGCAGGAATTGATGGAGCTTGAAGATAAGCAGCCCGTCGCCATCCGTCATATTCTTGGCTTGAAGCAGACCGAATACGAAGTTGACCCTGACAGCGTGGACATCAGCATGAAGGGGCATTCGATGCCGGTGCTGATCGGCGCGATGTCCTTCGGTTCGCAAGGTGAATTAGCTTATAAAGCATACGGTGAAGCAGCCTACCGGCTTAATATCATCTGCGTCAACGGTGAAGGTGGCGAACTGGCGGATGTGATGGGGCGCTACCCACGCAACCGGGGCAACCAGGTGGCGTCGGCGCGGTTCGGCGTGAATATCGAATTCCTGAATTCGTGCAATCTACTCGAAATCAAAATCGGTCAGGGCGCGAAACCAGGCGAAGGCGGACAGCTACCGGGTTACAAAGTCACCGAACAAGTCGCAGCGGCACGCCATACGACACCGGGCGTTGATCTCATTTCGCCCAGCAATAACCATGATTTGTACTCGATTGAAGATTTGGCGCAACTCATCGACGAACTGAAAACGGCTAATCCGCACGCGCGCGTATCGGTCAAAATCCCGGTAGTGCCAGGGGTTGGCGTGATCGCGGTTGGTGTGGCGAAGGCGGGCGCGGACATTATCAATATTACCGGTTACGAAGGTGGCACAGGCGCAGCACGGGCGCATTCGCTGCGGCATGTGGGTCTCCCGGCGGAAATCGGCGTGTGGTTATCGCATCGGGCGCTGTCGGAAAGTGGCCTGCGGGATGATGTCGAATTGTGGTGCGATGGCGGCATGAAAAGCGGACGTGATGTGGTAAAAATGCTGTGCCTGGGCGCGAACCGAGTGGGCTTCGGCACGCTGGCAATGGTCGCAGTTGGCTGCACGATTTGCCGTAAGTGCCATGAAGGAACCTGCCATGTCGGCATCACCACCCATCTTAAGACCAAAGAAGAAGCTGCACTCAAGGGCATCAAACACTTCGAGCCACGCGACTATGAAATGGCAGTGGATGGCATCTGTAATGTGTTCTATATGCTGGCTGATGACATCCGCAAATGGACGGCGAAGTTAGGCGTAACCCGAACGCAAGATTTGGTTGGGCGGGCAGACCTGCTGGAACAAATTGCGATGCACGACCGGGTTGACCTCAGTCCACTGATGCGACGCGCGCCTTATAATCAGAAGAAGAGCCTGATGCCGGGTGTGGGCCGACGCCTGAACCGCCCACGCAACACGCTGAGCAAACAGATCACGGCGACGATTGCCGAGAGCATGGGACGCGGTGAACATGAAGTCACCTATGATGACGAACAGGTCATGGCAATGGATCGCGCATTAGGGACGCATCTGGCTGGTGCGCTCAAACGCGCCGATTTCCTAAACGCAGATTTGATTGATGCCGTTCACCTGAACTTTAGCAATTCGGCAGTGCCGGGCAACGGATTAGCGGCGTTCATTGATGCCCCCATTGATGTGCTGGTGGAGGGTGGCGCACAAGATGGCGTCGCCAAATGCGCGCGGGCTGGCACAGTGACAATCCTCAAGGGGTTGAACCACAACGGACAGCGACTCGATGGTTCGGTAGGGAAGAGCTTCGCTTACGGCGCGCAGGGCGGACGATTTATCGTACAGGGTAACGCTGATACACGCGCTTGCATTCGTTTAAGTGGATCGGATGTGATCTTCGGCGGCGAAGTGAAAGAACCGCTGCGGGATGAATTGGGCGGGTTAGCAGCACGGGCGAATTTGAAGGGTTATGCTTGCGAGTATATGACTTCGGGGCGGGTAGTGATTTTTGGCGACCCCGGCCCCTGGATGGGCGCGGGTATGTCCGGCGGTGTGATTTACCAGCGCATTCAACCGGAAATGAACCTGACGGTAGAGGCGATTCGGCGGCGCATCGCCGAAGGAGCGACAGTAGACATTTTCCCATTGGACGATAAGGGGGTTGAGGATGTGCGGGAAATGGTGAATACCTACATCCAGACACTGGAAATTAATAATCAACCAGAAGCGGCACAGCACCTCTATGGTTTGATTAACCGGCCACAGGATCATTTCGTGAAAATCGCGCCACCAATGCGGAAGAATTAACAGCGCGATCAACCCGCCATTTGGTCAAAACAGCCGTCAACGATCGGCTTGAAGCAGGTCGCTGGCGGCTCTTTATTTTGTGGTGGGGGCGAAAACGATCAGGCTGAGGCAACTTCTTTTGTGGCGGGAGACAGCATTGTGGAGCGTTTAGTCGTTTCGCGCAACCTCTGAGAAAGAACACGGATAATGCCACGCAGGACTTCAGGATAATCAGAAATTAACTCATAAAAAGTGTTTTGATCCAAACGCAGCAGGTAAGTCTCTTCAACGGCGGTGACGGACGCATTACGGGGTTCAGCATCCAGGAGCGCCAGT
>CALMZT010000801.1 GCA_937870805.1 uncultured Chloroflexota bacterium | reverse complement strand
CTGCCATGATAGCATAGACGGTTTGATAGCCCGTGACATGGTTACCCGCAGCGCTGTTGATTTCGTCGATGACCACGCCGAACAGCGCGCCCGCGCCGATGCCCATCGCTGTCGCAATGTTGGCGATGCCGAGATAGCGTGCAGCTTGTTCACGCGGGATGATTTCTGTTGCGAGTGCCCAATTGGCGCTGAGAAATACGCCCGTCGCAAAGCCAGCCGTCGCGCCACCAAGCAGTAGGAGATTACGGTCAGTTGTCAGAACGAAGGGCAGCGTTCCAAGCGCCGCGATGAAGCCCGCAGCGATAATCAACGGCTTGCGCCCGATACGATCTGACAGCCAACCGGAAGGAACTGCCGCGATCAATAACGACAAGCCCAGCCACACCGCTACTTCGCTGTAGTAGAGGATTGCGGTTGGCTCAGGCAACCCTAATACATCAATCGCGTAATTGATGAGAAAGTTGCTCAAGCCGACGGTGCCTGTCCAAAACAGGAAGCGGTTGACAAGCCACCAACGGAACGCAGGATAGCTCTTGAAATCGACCTTAAACGCATCAAAAAAGAACATCGGACCGAACCTGGGTGCGTCAGGTTTTGGCTTAGCAGGCGGTAGATGGGGAATATCGCGCACGCCAAACGCCGTCACCAGCAGTGCGACGATGAGCGCCGCCACTGGAATAGATACCGCCAGTAGAATCGCCGTAATCCCCATTGTCTGATACTGCGCGACGATTTTCGGCACGACCAGCCCGCCGACGATCACACCAAAAATGTCGAGCATCGCGCGAATACCAGCGGCACGTCCGCGCTGCGTTGGCGGCACTTGATCGGGAATCAGCGCCTGCCAGGGACCTTGAACGCAGTTCAGCGCTACCTGTGCCAGCAGCACAAAGCCGATAAATGTTACAAGATCCTGTGAGGCAGCAAGACCATATAAGCACAGTGAACCCATAATCGTGCCGCCGATGAAGTACGGCAAACGGCGTCCTAACAGCGAACGGGTACGATCTGACAGGATACCGACGAGCGGCTGGGTGATGGCGGCTACAATGAGTCCTGCGAAGCGCGTTAGCCCACTACCTGCATTGGGGTCTTCGGGCATGAAGAGACGCATTTTGTGCGTGTAGATGGTTGGGTTGAGGGTGTTGGAGACTAAAGTCAGCGCGAAGGCAAACGCCGCAATCGTCACCAAACGCCAGATAGAGACATGGCGCAGCGTTTGCAAAACGGTGGACGATACAGTCGGTATCTTTTCCTCAGTAATAGGCATAGCAGCTTTCAATTGAATCGCCTCAAATCACAAATCAAAACACCGCCACAAAAACGACGGTGCTTATTCAGTATAGCCTAATCGTGTTAAATGGCGTTTAGAGATTTCGTACCTGGACGGTTTTTCCGTTCACGTTGACGTTGCCATTGAGATCGCCTTGCAAATTCCAATCGGCTTTGGCAATCAGATTTGCCCAGAAATCGCCGCGCACCTTGAGACCGGGAAAACCATTCTTTTCGGCAAAGCGGTACATGAAATCGCGGCGCTGCTTGGCGACTTCGGTCAT
>CALMZT010000800.1 GCA_937870805.1 uncultured Chloroflexota bacterium | reverse complement strand
AGCCCTGTACGCTTGTCCCGACAAAGATGTTGTGAACCCTTGTAACCTTCAAACTAAATTTGATGCGATTGCCCTGCTGTTCAACCGCTACCGAGCATTTGTATTTGCTGATAGCTGAACGCTGTCTAGGTCTGTTGACCGAAGAATGTTATAATTCGGCACATAACATGAGGTGAAATAGGGAATGAGACATGGCTTTACTGCCAATCATCAAACATCCAAATGATGCGATTCTACGCAAAAAAGCAATCAAGGTGATTGACTTTGGCGACAAGTTTCAACGGCTGGTCGATGATATGACCGAGACGATGATCCAGGCACCCGGTGTGGGTTTGGCTGCGCCGCAGGTTGCCAGCAAGGAGCGCGTCATCGTCGTGCGCTTGCCCGATGACGAAGAAAGTCGCAAAGAATACGGCGATCAGGCGGGTGTGGTGCATATTGTCGCTAATCCAAAAATCGTCAAAACCAGCAAGGAAGTAGTCGAAGGCGTTGAGGCGTGCTTGTCGATTCCCGGCTGGTTCGGCAAGGTTGATCGTCACGAAAGTGTCGTCATCACCGGACAAGATCGGCACGGCAAAGAGATTCGCATTAAGGCAAAAGACTGGTTAGCGCGCGTCTTCCAGCATGAGATCGACCACTTGGACGGGCGTTTGTTCATCGACATCGCTACAGAGATTTGGGAAGCCAAGCCCGAAGATGAGGAACCGGAAAGCAAGCCGCGCCGCTTTCGCATTCGGCGCACGTCAGAGGAATAGTTCGACAGAGGGAGTCATGCGATGACCGACGTACCCGCAAAAACCTACACCAGAGAAGAAATCTATGCGCTTGATGCTGATGACTGGATGGAAACTATTCACGGTGAGCATGTGTTGGAGGAAGAAGTGGGATCTGCTGGATATTTACATATCATCGTGATTCGCAGCTTATTTCGCTTGCTCGATCCTTTTGTTGTAGAGCATAATCTGGGCGAGGTATTTGGAGATGGACTCACCTTTGATTTAGGGCTTGATGAAAATGGCAAGCCAATCGAACTGATCCCTGATGTTGCATTTATCCGACACGAACGCATCCCCAAGCAATTTGATTGGTCGGGGCATTTCCCCGGTACACCGAACTTAGCGATAGAGGTAATCTCTCCGGGGCAGACCGTGAATAAATTGAAGGCAAAGGTTAATAACTATCT
>CALMZT010000799.1 GCA_937870805.1 uncultured Chloroflexota bacterium | reverse complement strand
ATATTTTTCTGTTCGCCAGTTCCCCCTGTTCTCACGGCTGACCTTCGAAACTCAGCAGACTGAGCAAGCGCGCGTTTCATTGACCGCTGACAACCGAACGCCGCAGTACACCCTTGATGATCTAAACTGGCAGGTGATTGGCGATAAGGCGTACTTCGATGAGCAGTGGACGATCCTGCCTGGCTGGCCCACTCCCTTTTCGCTACAGGCAGAGGTGCCAACGAACGATGCAAATTTTGTGACAGCACAGATCGAAGCCGAATGGATTGAAGGCATCGGCTATGCGGCGCTGCTGGACTCTAATCTGCGCGAACGCGATACCGTTTTTTTCGACACCACTGGTTCACATGTGCTTGAGTTGACGGCTTACGTTGGAGACCTGGATTCCATTACCATTGGCTTTACAGGTATTGGCACGCCGGGACGTGCGATAATGCGAATCAACAGTGTCAGTATTTACACCACACCATAGCCTGATGTACTACCTGCGTAAAGCGCTCTCGATGCCGCCGCAGCAGTTGGCGGGGCGTGTCTATCAACGCCTGTCATATCAGTTCAAAGTCAATTTTGAACGCTGGCGTGATATTCGTTTGCCGACGTACAGAACGGCGCGCTTTTCCGGCGGGCTGCTGCGTTATGTGACAGCGCCAACGGTGACAGCTTTGGAGCCGCATCGCGAAGTCATTTTAGCGCTGGCGAACCTGTACTGCGATCACTATTTTGATCTGCTCGGTTCGGGGTGGGTGCAGGTCAAGCATGGCATGGCGTGTAGAGGCGTTGAAGGACAGCGTTATACAGAATCATCTGTAGGGGCACAACACGCCATGCCCCTACAAACCACGCCCGCGAACACCGTATACACTCAACGTGTCCAAAATCTTATCGTCAAAAATTACGTGCCGATTGATTGGCATCTCGATTTCAAATCTGGTTTTCGATGGTCAGAACTTACGCCGTCGAATGCCATCACATACGGTGACAAATTGGGCGTCGATGTGAAAGTGCCCTGGGAATTGGCGCGCGCGCAGCATTTGCCGACCCTGGCGTATACCTATGCGCTGACAAAAGATGAACGTTACGTCCGCGAGTTCTGCAATCAGATTCTGGACTTTATCGCCACGAACCCGCCGCGTTATGGTGTCAATTGGGTGGTGGCGATGGATGTGGGCATTCGTGCGGCAAACTGGCTCATGGCGTATGATCTGTTTCGCTCGTTTGGCGCAACGTTCGACGCAATGTTTGAAGCCGAATTCGTCCAGAGCATTTACCAGCACGGGCATCACATTCGCCATCATCTGGAATGGTCACCGACGCTGCGCAGCAATCATTACCTGTCGGATATTGTTGGCTTGCTGTTTTGTGCCGCATATCTGCCAAACACGCGCGAAACCGATGAATGGCTGAGCTTTTCTGCTAGAGAACTGGTTGCCGAAACAAAGTTACAGTTTGGGGAGGATGGCGCGAACTTTGAGGCGTCTACCAGCTATCATCGCTTGTCTGCGGAATTGGTGGTGTATGCAACTGCACTCATCATGAGCCTGGTTCATCCCAAAGGCAAACTTGCTCATCCTAATGAAATTGCAAGCGCCCTGCTTTCGCAGGAGTATTTGGAATGCCTCGAAAAGATGGCAGAGTTCACGATGAACATCACGCGCCCCGATGGACGGGTAACGCAAATCGGTGACAACGACAGTGGACGCCTATTCAAGCTGCATCCGTCGTACACGAAAATGACTGTTGCCGAAGCCAAGCAAAAGTATATACAGCTTGCGGATTATGATGCGCTGCCCGATGATGCGATTTATTGGGATGAGAATGTTCTCGACCATCTGCATATTGTTGCCGCGATTGATGGGCTGTTTAAACGTGAGAATGATTGTCTCCTCTTTACGGGAAAATGTCTGGATTTCTATTTCATCAATCGTCTTGCAAAAGTAGACATTATGACTTATCGACAGGAAAGACCTTGCGATGCTGAACAAGTGCGCGTTGGCGAATACCTTCCAACTGTCGAAGGACGCACGACGACGCTTTCATTTCCCGGCGCATCGCTTCGTGAGGGACTGAAGTGCTATGGCTATCCCGATTTCGGCGTGTATATTTTTCGCTCACAACGTTTATACATGACGGTGCGCTGCGGCAGTGTGGGACAGCGTGGCAACGGTGGACACGCGCACAGCGATCAACTTTCCATTGAACTGCTAATTGATGGTGAACCGCTGCTGCAAGACCCTGGCACATACCTGTACACACCGCTGCCGGAACAGCGCAATCGCTATCGTGGCATCACCGCGCACGCCACGCCGCAGTTGGAACGCGAACCCGCCGACTTAAGCATTTTGTTTCGTATGCCGGATACGTTTCAGGCGAAATGTCTCTATTTTGGCGAAGAAGGTTTTGTGGGTAGTATTAAGGTGTTCGGGCAAACAATATACCGTCGGGTCAGTATTCTCGATGGGCAACTCGAATGGGTTGACAGCGGCGGGATAGGCTTTCTGCCTGAGTCTGTGTTGATGTCCAATGGTTATGGTAAACAATTGACAGATGAGCAAAGTGTCAGCTTGAAATTGCAATCAATGCTTGAGTAAGGAGACTCACGATGACCTGGACTTCTGATGATCTTCCTTTAGTCAACACTGTTGCCGATCAATTTGTGCAAATCATTATTGACAGGTTAAATGATGAGCGCGGCGTTCACGTTGAAACAGCCATCAGCGCGGCGGGCGGGGTAGCGGGCGTATCGATTCTCAGAAATGCGGCTGCCTATGAGAGGATCGATTTATCGAGGTTGATTGATGAGAAACCGGGTTCGTATGTGGTGGTGGAAACAGTCAACGAGATCGGTGGCGAAGTCTCGAACTTCATGATGACGTTTTGCAAAGCGTGGGGTGTCGATCCGCAAACAGGCTGGAATATGACCATCCCCGAAAAACATAAAACGTTAAGAGAATTAACCGATCTCGTGCGCGATTTTGAGCAGCCGTTTAAGCAGCTCCTGAGGCAGCAATCCATACGGCAGGAGCTTTATCCATTTGTCGCTGCCTTAGCCTCCGTGAAACTGATTATCATGGGCGGTCAAGCGTTGGATGCAGATGTCGGCAAAGCGATTGCACTCATGGCGATTGTCGCTGCCAG
>CALMZT010000798.1 GCA_937870805.1 uncultured Chloroflexota bacterium | reverse complement strand
AGTTTTGTCCTACACCCAGAGTGACAATCCGCTGCCATGATTGCGGATTTCCCTGTGACAGATAGATATTTTTGTTAAAAGTGGCTACTGCAATTTCTCCGGTTATTGGGTTCACGGCAAGATAGCTGATAGCGTCGCCTTCCCCAATATTTGGACCCTGTATCGCCTCTATTTGACCACTAGCTAAATCATAGCTGGTTATGGTTTGAAGACCCATCAATAATGTTTCCCCGTTCGGGTTAAATACCGCCGCCGTGATATGTATAGGGTCGCCTGCGAGGGCGAAGGTGTTGCCATAATCCGTTGATAAAAACACCCCAACCTCTGTCGCAATAGCGAGTGTACCGGCTTCTGTCGGATGCACCGTAATCTGTAACGGACTGCCGCCTCCGCCTTGCATATCGCTCCGCTCCCATGTCTGTCCATCATCCAGACTGTAGTACAATCCGCGTGACAGGCGGGAATTAGGTGTCCCATTTAGGACATAAATGTCGTAATTTTGATAGCCCGCCCCTAATAAATGAAAGTCACTTTCCCCTTCACGGCTTCTGATCAGTCCAAGAGGATTCGGTAAGTCAGAGTGAGGACTGGGATGTCCACTGCTGTAAAAACCGCTGTCTGTGGGGGTATATCCCATGTAGTCGTTAGGGGGTAAATCTGAGGTTTCCCAATGTCTATTGGTGTAAACAAGTAATCCGTTATGGGCTGGCACAAAAAGTCGCTGCCCATCAGCGGAAAACCCCAGCCCGTGAATATCTGGGAATTGTGCAGAAATCACAGTCCTGTTTGTCCCACGCGGCAAATAAAGGATGACAGCGAGCACCACACCTAAAATCAGAGCCGCAGCGAGCCATTTGAAGGAGGCTACCTTTCGGATTTCTTTTTGCGGATGATTTTCCACAGGCTTGCCCAGCCCTTGGGGAGGGAAGGGTACTATAGTCGATGTGTTTTCAGATTTTATGAGGAGCATTTTCCCATTTGCAGTGCGTGGTATGGTTGCCACATGCTCTAAATAAATTTGAGGTACAATAACCCACTGTTTAGCCAATGCTCTACTTAATCTTTCTACCAACTCCTGATCAGCAGTCGTTATTTTCCGCGAGTCACCGAGCAATACATGTAACCCATCATCCCGATGAATGATCTGCCAATCACCTGTTGAAACACCATCCATGACCTCGTGAAAAAGATTTGGATGGACTGCCACCTGCCCTGCCGCCCCTGAAGGAAAGGTAAGCGTATCCTCAGCACGTCCTTGAACACTCTCTACCAGCCTATAGGGACGACCACAGGGACAATTTTTGTCAGCAAAACGCATACTATCAGCGAGTTCATAGCGAATCAGCGGTTGCGTGCGGTTAAACAACACCGTGACCAGCAGTTTATCTCCGTATACGCCCGGCGGTACGGGTTGGTTCTGTGCATCCACATTTTCGACAATAATCAGGTCTTCATAGAGGTGCATTCCGTTGTGCTGTTGGCATTCAGCGGCAATACCCGCTGTTTCGGTAGCGGCATATTGATTGAATAACCGTTTGCCCCATGCTTCTTCAATCAGTCTCCGTGTTTCATCCGTCAGCACTTCAGAACTGGTAAAAATGGCACGCGGTGCTATCTGAAGGCGTTTTTCGAGTTGTTCGACAGCCAAAATACGTGCCATTGAGGCATAAGCAACTAACGTTTCGGGCTGCCATTCATTGAGTTGATTGACAATGCTTTCAACAGGTTCAACAGCCGACAAGCGTAGTGTGGATACCCAGGGACTGCGCAGCGTTGTACCCACGAGAGAAGACATATGCCAGGGGGTTACAGACGAGACGACGGCTATCTTTTGTTGATGCAGCAAATTGATGTGGATACCTGCCCACTCGGAACCGCGTGCGAAGGAAGCCAGTACCATTGCCCATTCACGCTGGTTGAACAGAAAAATGCCTGGACTGCCTGTGCTGCCGGACGTTGCATTGACCCAATAACTGCCCAAATAAGGGAGGTCAGATGCTTGCTCCATCTGCTTTCGAACATCGGCTAAACGAATGGTGCGGTCCGTCACCAGTTCGTCAAAATGCTCCATCATGATCTTCTTAGTGAGTATCGGAAGTTCATTCAACGGGCGATCAAATAATCCCTTATGAAAACGCTGATAAAAGGGGGAGCGTTGGTAAACAAAGGCGCGTAAATCTTCAAGCGAATGTGTCTGATAGCCTTCAAGCTGTGGATGCGCCCAGCGATCACGTCGGCGCAGTTGCTGTGAATTGATGAGCAGCCGTAGAACTGTCTGAATGTCCATTCCTTATTTACTTCCTCGAGTGATGAATAGAGGTAGAGAGGAGGGTCTCCTTGCTCTCTACCTCCGCGATACTATGCCTTTGACAAATCCAGCCCGCGCATAAGCTGGGCGTTGATGGAGACCACGACGGTGCTGACCGCCATAAAGACAGCCCCTATCGCCGGGTCAAGCGTGATTCCAATGGGTGCGAGGATGCCCATCGCCAGTGGGATCGCCACGACGTTGTAGCCTGTCGCCCAGACCAGATTTTGGATCATCTTGCGATAGGTTGCGCGGCTGAGTCGGATGATCTTCACAATGTCCAGCGGGTTCGAGCGCACCAGAATGATCCCTGCACTCTCAATTGCCACATCAGTTCCAGCACCAATCGCAATGCCGACATCGGCTGTCACCAGCGCGGGGGCATCATTCACACCGTCGCCGACCATCGCCACTTTATTGCCACCCTGCTGCAACTCACGCACCTTGTCGGCTTTATGTTCCGGCAGCACCTGAGCGAAATAGGTATCGATGTTCAGTTCTTTTGCCACTGCTCGCGCCACCGCTTCACTGTCGCCTGTCAACATTGCTACCTTTAATCCCAGATCATGCAACTGTTTGATTGCTTCTCGACTTTCCTCGCGTATCACATCGGCAATAGCGAAGAGCGCCACAATTTCAGTCTGATTTGCCAGATAGATGACCGCTTGACCCGAACTCTCAGCTTTTTGTTCAGCCGCTTCCAGCGCGGCTGGCACACTTAGTCCCTGCTGTTCAAGTAAACGCGGACCGCCGATGTAATAGGGTGTGCCGTTCACGCTGGCTCTTACGCCGCGCCCGGCAAGGCTCTCAAAATTGCTGACTGCGGCAGGAGAGACTTTCCCTTCTTGCGCGTACTTACGAATGGCTTCGGCGACTATGTGTTCGCTGTCTCCCTCAATCCCGGCGGCGATACCCAGGGCTTCCTCACGACTCAAACCATTTGCGGCAAAGTCCACGACACCTTGTTCACCTTTGGTCAATGTTCCTGTCTTGTCGAAGATGATGTAGTTCAGGTCTTTGGCAGTTTCTAAAGCCATGCGTTTTCGCACTAACAATCCGTTGCGTGCTGAAAGCGTGGTCGAAATCGCTACGACCAGTGGCACGGCTAAACCCAGTGCGTGGGGGCAGGCAATAACCAGCACCGTCACGGTATTCCGCACTGCGTTTGAAAGGCTGCCCGTGAAGACTAACCAACCCATCATCGTCAAAATTCCAGCGCCTATAGCGATAATGGTCAAATAGAAGGCGGCGCGCTGCGCCAGCGTTTGCGCGCGGGATTGGCTCTTCTGGGCTTCCTCGACCAGACGCATGATACCTGCCAGGGCGGTGTTCGCGCCGACCTGTTGAATTTCGACGCGCAGGGAACCAGATGTATTGACCGTTCCACCGATGACCGTATCGCCGGGGCGTTTGTGAACGGGCATACTTTCGCCGGTAATCATCGCCTCGTTGACACTGCTTTCACCTTCTGCCACGAGTCCATCTGACGGAACACTTGCCCCTGGACGGATGAGGACACGATCTCCCGTTTTTAGCTGACTGATTTCAATCGTTTCAGTTTCACCCGATGGCAAAATGCGTTCGGCGGTATCCGGCAAGAGTTTCGCTAATTCTTTAAGTGCGCCCTGGGCTTGACTGACACTCCGCAGCTCAATCCAGTGACCGAGCAGCATAACGGTGATCAGCGTCGCCAGTTCCCAGAAGAAGTCTGTCATCCCGCCAGGCTGCATTCCCATCGCATCCGTTGGTGGAAAGAAGAAAAGTCCCAAGCTGTAAAGATAGGCGGTTGTAATCGCCAGTGAGATCAGTGTCATCATCCCTGGCTGGCGGATGGCAAGTTCCTGACGCGCCATGCTCAGGAAAGGCAGCCCGCCGTAGAAAAAGATGATGCTGCCCAGCACAGGCGCAATGAACGCGCTGCCCGGAAAGGTTGGCATCGAGAAGCTAAACCAGTTCTGAATCATGGGTGAATACAGCAGCACAATGATTGTCAGCGGCAGAGAGACAAAAAAGCGGTTCCGCATCATGGTCGTGTGACCTTCGTGCATCACACCATGTCCAGCATGAGCGTCATGCCCGCCGTGATCCATTTTTTCGGTGGAGGCATCAGAGTGGTTTGCGTGGTCTTGATGCACTTCATGTTTTGCTGTTGAGGATGCACTGTGGTCCAGGCTTGTTGGCTTTGCCTGATCCGCTGTTGCATGACAGTCATGGTCAGGGTGATCGCTGTGATCGTGGTGATGCGCTCTGCTCTCAGCGCCATCCTGAAGAGCGTTCGTGGTGGTGTCTGGTTTTCGAGGAGCAGTATTCATCGACACTCTCCCTTCCTTTGGCTAGTTTTTATCCATCATCCCCTATCTTAATCTTCTCTCATAAAGGACGTATGCGTCATTTGGCGCGTTTTGAGACTGAGCGCTTTATTTCGCTATTCGATGTTGCTCAATGGATACATTCAAATGGAATCGCCTGCTGCTGAGCTTAAACGCTCTTAAATTTTATGATCTGAAAAAAGTCTACATTCTTTTCATAACCCTACACACTCTACATTGGGTGTGTAGAGTATGTAGAGTCATGCAGAGTTGTAGAGTTGCTTAATTGTTCAATTCTGTAATCGACATCACTTCATAGCGTCGCATCATGTCGCGCACCTCAGCAGATTCAATTGCGTACACCATACCTTCAGTATCACGCTTTCGTTTACTCTCATCTAGTAGGTGCAGACGTTTGAGGATATGGGCAATCCACTGGGTATGTCCCATCTGCTCAACGGATTGCCCAAGTAGTTTCGCTACCTGTTCTCGCAATGCGGAAGCTCTCACCCATACAGCACTATCAGTTCCATGTGTCATCAAGTCCAGAGCTTGCAGAACCGCTTCCTCACGTTCACTGAGGGATTTGCCTTCACTGATTTGCTCATCCCATGTTGCAGCATCTGATATAGCGTCCAGTAGTCCCATCACAGCGCCCCGTTCTTCAAAAAACGCAGCTAAAGCAACCAGGGGCGACCAGAGTTCACCTGACCGATTATGCAGTTTGTGAAGTTCAGGTCGCTCAAAGTAGTTCGCATAGATGGGCTGAAAATGCGTCAGTACCAGCATATAGAGTTGGTGACGGATAGTCGCGCCATCAAAGTCCGGTGGAAAACTGGGCATTTTCTTATCAGTGCGGCGCATAGGGATAGCAATACACCGGCTGGCAAGAATATCTTCCAATCCCATAATCGCCGCGAGTATTTTGGGTGAATACACATCGAACGCCTGCGGTTTCATGTCCTCACCCATCAGCCGAATAGCGGGCATCCCCTGCTTATAACCG
>CALMZT010000797.1 GCA_937870805.1 uncultured Chloroflexota bacterium | reverse complement strand
CATGAGTCCTCAGGTTGCCGCCTGTGACTAAAGCCGACAGGCTACACTTTAAATACCCTCAAAGCCCACTGAAGAGGGCTTATTCTTGCAGAGATTTGCAGTAAATTCAGCGCCTTCAGTGCGCTTCCAATTTCTGTTCAGCCTTATGCTTTAGCTTGAGGCAGCACAAACTGCGTAATTTATCAGGACGAAATAGTTGACAACAACATAACATCCATGCTATCATTCGGTCAAATCAACAATCTAACATCTTGACACAGTGATAGATTGAGAAAGGAACAATGATGACCTAACCGCCAACTGATGCGGAGGATTGATGTACGAGGTGTCATCAACGCCGATCATCAGCCTGGCAAGCACAGCATAAAAATTCGCAGAGGAATGTTTACAGAAACATCTTTCTCCACACGCCGTATTGTTGACGATTGTCGTCGGGGTGTAACAATACGGCGTGTTGCTGTCTAGCGTCCGGGGTCACGTAGACACGCGGATGATAACACAAACCGCTGGACGTTTCGGCAAGAAGATATAATATGATGGATGAAACAGTGTGAGGATGGTAACAATGGCAGTCCAGTTAAATATCCCTTATGACATTTTGGTAGAGTTGGTCGACCAACTCCCTGAAGAACAGAAGCTAGAACTTATCCGTCGTTTACAGGATCGTGCGAAACATCAGGAATTGACAGTGGGCGAAAAGATGAAACTATTGAGGGCAGCGCAGATTAATGCTGTAGTGAATCAGGAACCGTCGCCGCGCCGTGAGGATTGGTATGACGACGAAGGACGCTAGAGCGTTTGTTGATACGAACGTGCTGTTGCGCGCGATGATGCCCCAAATGGCACTGCATAAACAGGCAGAGGCACTTGTCCAAAAAATGTGGACAGATGATGTTGAACTGTGGATTAGTCGTCAGGTGGTTCGAGAATATCTCGTACAAGCGACACATCCCAATACGTTTACGCCGCCCCTAACCATAGAGCAAGTCTTGGAACAATTAGAAACGATTCAATCTCTGTTTCGGGTTGCCGATGAAACTCGCGCTGTGACGGCTCAACTCCTTACGCTGCTCAAGACATACCCAACACGCGGCAAGCAAGTACACGATGCCAATATTGTGGCGACGATGCTGGTTTATAACATCAACACTCTTTTAACGATTAACGTTGATGATATGAAGCGATTTGCCGACAAAATCAAGCTAATTCCATTGCTTAACACAGTGAAGTGAGCAGCTTTTGCAATCGACATTAGCAGGATTTACCCATTTTCTCAATGTCCTGTGTTGTACTCAACGCGGCGTCTTGGTGGTTCATTCTCCTGTCTCCTTTGCGTCCTCTGCGCCTTTGGGGTTGATCTTGCATTTTGCTGTTCGCCGCTGCTGACGATGCCTGAGATGGCACGCAGGGTGGTGCTTTTGCCCGCGCCGTTCGCCCTAATCAGCATCACCCCTTCGCCCATGTAGACCCTGTAGACGGTGAGGTTTTTGATTTCTCGCACGACTCTTACCACAACAACTTCCTTACACATCGCATTAAAGTGTCAAAAGGAACGCAAATGCCTCTCATTTTTTGCTACACTTTTAGGTGGCGATCACTTGCACGTAATTCCGCCGTTTCAAGGCAGGTTATCAATGCTCGGCTCAAAGTCAGCTTCCAGACATACCACTCTAAAACTTAATTTCTTGCGACACGTCTCACTGAGCGAGTATGATACCCCCTCTACATGTGCGCCGCATTCCTCATTCGCGCGAGTTCCAAAAATGGAGAGGGGGTTAGGGGGTGAGGTTATTAATAATCTTGTAAATTCCCTGTTCGTTCACTGTTATTTCCGCTTACATTTAACTTTCATGTTAGGATTTGGTTTGTCACCTATCCTTTCCCCCACATCTTCAACTATATGTGGTCTGACCAACAACAAACCTACTCTGATAAATGTGTTTTTGCAGGCTAAAATTTGAGTCATAGTACCTTCTCATACTCAATCACTGCCTGACTAATAGCTATCGACCAACGACTAACGACTATCGACTTCCTCACAACACCGCCTCGTCGTACTCCACGTACAGCGCATCAAAGCCAAACGCCGCGAAAGCCGCATCTGCCAGCGGTAGCCCCAGCACCTTGCTGGCGATGATCTCCCCCGCCGCCGGTGAGGTCATAATCCCGTGCCCGACGTGCGCCACTGAGGCAAACAGCCCTTCCACGCCCGGTACCGCGTCGATCAACGCGCGCTCACTCTCGTAGCCTGTCCCGTCCGCCTTGCACGCCGCCGTGTGGTCACGGTACACATAGTACCCGATGTTCTGATGCACGCCGCGCATATAGTTCGGATGCGCAAAGCCTTCGCCGTCCTTGTGCCCGAACTGCCGCGCCAGCAGCGCCACCGCCAGCGACGGATAACGCGGGTCTTTGAACGGCGTCAGCGGGTAAACAGGCTCAATCAGCGCATCGGCAGGCGCGCCTTCAACCTCATAGCCGAGTTCACGCGCGCGCTTGTTGTGCCACGTATACTCCCAGCCGAAGATCGCGCCCGTTCTCGCCTCAGGTCGCATATGTGGGTGCGACGCGCTGCCAATGACCATCGGTCCGTCCTCAGGGAACTCAGGATGCCGTGAGGCGGTGGTCACGCTCTGACGGGGGCGGATCACCAGTGGTAACTCTACGCCCGCCGTGCGGCACACGCGCCGGGCATTTGCCCCGCACGCAATGACCACGATGGGCGCTGCGACCTCGCCGTGTGGCGTCTTAATTCCAGCGAGGGTGGAACCTTTGACACAAATCGACACCTCCGGCACGCCTAATACGATCTGCGCGCTGTGGGCATTCTGGGCATAGCGATAGATCAGCGCATTGGAGTCGAGCCAGCCCGCGATAGGATCAAACTTGGCGGCGATGACTTTTTCGCCCAGCCAGCCGTAGCGATAGGCGACTTCATCACGCTCAAGATACTCAATATGCGCTAAGCCGATGCTGTGCAGGCGCTCCACGTCGCGGCGCAAGCCTTCCGCCTGCCTGTCGGTGAAGGCGCAGAACAGATAGCCGCGCTCCTTGATGTGAATCGACTGCTGCGTGCCTTCGCCCAGGTAGGCGTCGGCGTTGTGGAAGACTTCGACGCTGCGCTGCATCTGCTTCATCATGGGGATCGCGGGCCAACAGGTGCGGTAGTTTTCCAGCGACGCCGTAGAACTGCCCGCGCCGAGTCGATCACTTTGTTCGATCAGGACGGTTTTCGTGCCGGGCGCGGCGCGCTCGATTGCCCATAAGGCGGCTGTGCCTGCGGGTCCGCCGCCGATGACAATCACGTCAGCGGTGGAAGGAAGATCGGGATAGGTGAGGAATTTTTGCTGTGTCATCGTATGCCTGACTGAATTAAGGATTAGTTTCGCTGATGTCGCTGAGCAGCGCGACGAGATGCTGCTCCAGAACGCGATATGAGTAGTA
>CALMZT010000796.1 GCA_937870805.1 uncultured Chloroflexota bacterium | reverse complement strand
TTCCTTTCCTTCGTTTCGTCGATGTCGATGAGAATGGTGAATCCAACTGCCAGTACGTCGTCGTAGAAATCGCCAATGAGATCATGGTGAATACGATTGGCTTTCGCGGCAGAGGTATCACAGTTGACTCAAAGGTGAGCAATCTGTCAGGCGGTGAACGTCAAGGAGTGGCTATCGGGCGGGCAATGCATTTCGAGGCTGAGCTTATCATCCTTGACGAGCCAACAGTCGCCCTGTCCCTGAAAGAAGTCCGCAAAGTGATTGACTTCGTACACAAGATCAAAGAAGGTGGCAAGGCTTGCATCTACATCTCTCACGCTATTCAGGATGTATATGAAATAGCTGACCGTTTCGTCGTCATGGATCGCGGTGAGATTGTGGCGAGTATTCCGAAGCAAGATATGACCTTAAAAGAATTAGACGAATTCCTACTTCAGTACGCTCACGGGCTTAAAGATAAGAGAGAAGAATGAAACAGGGTAGTTCACTTTTTGCAATTTTACGCAGGATAGAGGGTCTCCCGGTAGCCGCTGTCCTGCTCGTACTCTACGGCGCGTTTACTATTACTGCGCCCGGCGTGTTCACCGGGCACTTAATTTACATGTCCTTTTTGCAGACCGTCTCTCCGATGCTTGTCTGCGCTTTAGGTCTCACCTTTGTGATTACGGCTGGCGAGATTGATTTGAGCTTTCCCGCTGTCGTCGCCTTTGCGGGTTTCGTCTTTGCCTGGTTCATTGAGAATGTCCAAGCGCCATGGTCACCCTGGCTTGGTTTCGTCCTCGCCCTCGCCGCAGGTGGCTTTGTCGGCTACATCAATGGCTTACTCGTCGCCAAGATCGGTGTGCCTTCGATTATGGCGACACTTGCCACTCGCTTCTTCTGGTATGGTGTCACCGTCTTACTCGCTGGAGGACGTTCCTGGAGTATCAGCGATATTCGGGGCACTTTTCTTCACCAACTCTTTGTAGGACGGCTCTTTGGCGTTGTGCCTGTCCAGGCATTGTGGGCATTAGTGCTGGCGATCTTTCTCTGGTTCATTCTCAATCGACATGTGTTCGGTGAAGCCGTCATGTTCATTGGTGATAACGCGGACGTAGCGCGCGTTATGGGCGTCAATGTGGAAGCGACCAAAATCAGACTCTTCACGATGAACGGCGTGCTTGCAGCATTCGGCGCACTGCTGCTCACGATGGACATTGGCGTGTTCTTCCCGACTCAGGGTGAAAGTTATCTGTTGTCTGCATTGTCGGCAGTGTTTATCGGTGGCACATCGATTGCTGGCGGCTTAGGCTCCATCGTCGGTACGTTTTTCGGCGCGTATATCATCGGTTCTCTGGAGGCTGGCGTCGTCGCCAGTCGCATCAGCGGCTATTGGGTTCAGTTGGTGCAAGGGTTAGTCATGGGCGCGTCCGTTACACTCAACCTCATTCTCGAACAAGGACAAATCAACAGGCTTACCAACCGAATCCGTCAATGGACTACGCTTGATCGCTCGAACACTCCCCCTGTGGTGTCGAGGCAAGACGACGCGGGGTTGAAATAATCGCGCTGTCGTTGGAAATGGAAAACAATCAGTTAAATGAGGAGGTGCATTATCGCAAATATGGGCGCATGTTGTCTCTACAAACCCTATAAACAAAAACACATTCACTATGAAAGGAAATGAAAATGAAACGCTATTTTAAACTGTTCGCTCTCTTGATGATCGTCGCGCTGTTCGCATCGTTGTCCGTGCAGTTGACCGTCGCTCAGGACGAAGAAATTGTCGTTTACATGCAGATGGGCGGCACGGAAGGCGACCCGTCGACATTGGCGCGCACGAACGGCGCACGCGCTGCGGCTGAAGACCTGGGCATTACGCTGGTCGAGCAGTATTCTGGCTGGGATCCCCAGGTGATGATTGAACAGTTCCGCCAGGCGATGGCTGCGCAACCTGATGGCATCGTCATTATGGGACATCCGGGCGAAGATGCCTTTGCACCACTCGTCGAAGAAGCCATCAACGCAGGCATCATCGTCACCAGCGGCAACAACCCCCTTCCGAACCTCGAAGCACAGTATCAGAGCGAGGGCTTCGGTTACGCGGGTGCAGACTTGTACGAGGGTGGTTATCTGACTGGACGTGCCATGATTGCGGCAGGGTTGCAGGCTGGCGATCAAGCTGTTGTCTATGACATTTGGAGTAATGAATCCAGAAGCGTAAGCTCTCGCGGCTTATATGACGCGCTGGTGGAAGCCGGACTCACAGTAGAACAGCTTGACGTTTCACAGGAAGTAGACAGTGACGCATCGTTGGCAATCCCCGTACTGACTGCCTACATCGCCGCCAATCCTAACCTCCGTGCCATTGGAACCCAGCACGGCAATATCACGGCAGTTTTGCCGGACGTTCTACAAGCAGCAGGCAAGAACCCCGGCGACATCATTATCGGTGGAATCGATCTTTCGCCCGCGACGATTGAAGGCATTACCAACGGTTGGATTAGCGCCAGCTTCGATCAGGTGCTTTACCTTCAGGGCTACTATCCAATTCAGCAGATCTACCTGACTTACAACTATCTGATTCCGGGACTCCACATCAATACCGGTGTTGGTACTGTTACACCGGACAACATTGCTGAAATAGCGCCGCTGATCGAAGAGGGCATTCGCTAATTCTGTTTTCCCAATTGTGCCCCTATCTTCAAGGTAGGGGTACAGCCTCACAGAAATGAATGCGATATCGGTGGTGCGTCATAGCGCAAGCTAATTTGTTGACGCTGGATGTAAAGGTAATCGACGACGACATCAACGGCTTGTTTGAGATCATAAAAATATTGACGGCGGCTGAGTCCTAAATTTTGACCAATCGTCTCAGCAGCCAATTGATCGATAAACGTTTGCTTCAACAGTTGATAGCGTCGCGTCATCCGTGAACTTGAACCTGTCGACTGTGGCAAGGTATGCTCGATTGCGTCGCATAAAATTTGCCGTAGAAGTTCACTTCTCCTTGTTAGATCGTTGATTTGCAGCCAATCGGCAAGCGTGCATTGGTGTAAATAAACATCATCACTGAGGTTGCGCAAGCATTCGCGTACCTGTTGTGTCAGCCAGCCACTTTCCAACAGCCAGCGATCTTCGATATTCGGTGCCATCTGTGTCGCCAGCAAAGCAATCGTTTCCAGTGCTTGCAGGCTAAAGACATTCATTGTAGAGCTTTGCATTTCCAGTGCGCCGATCACGCGCTTACGATACTGAATGGGCACAGCCGCCGCCGCCCGTATTTCTGACCGCCAGGGTACAACCAGTGGTTCTCGTTCGCGCTTAAAATCGTTGACGAAAACGCATTTCCCAGTCTTGTAGGAATTTACGGCAAGCGTCCCATCAGGTAGAGTGTCGCTGCGCGGCTCCACCAGATTGCCCGACTCTCGATCATGCAAATAAATCCGAACCTCATCGTAGCCGAAGCGCGTCTGGATAATGTGAGCCAACTGCCGAAGCGCTTCATCCAGCGGCATTGAAGGCTCAATTGATGGCGGTGACAGCCTGCGGATAAGCACAGGAGCTGATTCTTGTAAGCGCCGTCGTTGGACATCGATCAAAGCGGCTGCGATCACCAGCGCGCCCGTGATTGCTTCCTTCCAAAGAGGTGGAACGCTAATCAACACTAAACCATTGCTGACCAACGACATCAACAGGACACCCGCTAGCGTCCCCCATACCCCACCAGTGCCACCTTTTAAGCTGGTTCCGCCAATGATGACCGCGGCAATAGAGAGCAGTTCATAGTTCTCGCCGCTCTGGAAAGTCCCGCCTGCAATGCGCGCAAGTAAAAATAATCCTGCTAAGCCAGCAAGAAAGCCGCTGATCGCATAGATAATTTGCTGTGTACGCTCAACGTCCACACCGCTCAAACGTGTCACGGTTTCGTTGTTGCCGATGGCGTAGGTGTAACGTCCTAAGCGGGTATTCCGCAGCATAAAGGCAGAGCCAATGAATAAGCACGCCATGACGAGCGCGGGTATTGGAATAATGCCAAAGGCATTGTCCCACAGCCAATCGAACGCATTCGTGCGCAGATTGATTGCCGATCCGTTGGAAATCACCTGCGCCAGCCCACGCAGCAGTGTAAGTGACCCAAACGTGATGATAAACGGGGCTAATTTAAAGCGCGTGATAAAAATTCCATGCAGCCAGCCAATTCCCGTAGCAATCGCCAGGCCGATACAGGCGGCTATCAAGGGATTAATCGGACCCAGGATGTTTCCCACATTTGCTGTCATGAGACCGGCAATGATGACGCCCGTAAGCGCCATGATAGAACCAATGGAGAGATCAACACCTCCGGTCAGGACAACAAGCGTTTGTCCGATACTGACAATGCCTACCGTCGCCATTGCAATTGCCAGAATTTGCAGATTTCCGAGCAAGCTAAATTGCAGTGCTTTAGCAATAAATGTGAACAGCAGGAATGCAAGAATGCCAACCACAATCCAGTCACGCGGATGAAACTTTGCTGAACGCCGCCCTCGCTTGCTGATGTTGAGATTACGGCTGCTCATCAGCTTTCTCCCATCGCGTAATACAGCAAGGATTCCTCGGTGATATGCTCATGTTCCAAAGTCTTGACGAGATGACCGGAACGCATCACCAGCGCTCGATCACACAACCCGACAATTTCCGCTAACTCTGAGCTAATGATGACGATGGCGCTCCCCTGACTGGCAAGCTCTCCAAGCAAGCGATAAATTTCAATTCTGGTGCCGATGTCGATCCCCTGTGTGGGTTCGTCAAAGATCAGGATGCGCGGCTGAAGTGCCAACCACCGCGAAAGTATGATTTTTTGCTGCGTGCCTCCCGAAAGGTAACGGGTTTTGGCTTCTGGGCTGGGAAGTTTAATTTGCAGCTTTTCGATGTAGCGCTTCACCAGTTGATGTTCAGCCTTTTGACTGATGAGCGCGCCTGACTTCTCTAACTGGCTCAGGGTAATATTTTCCCGCGCCGACATGTCCAGCAGTAACGCCTGATCCTGGCGATTTTCGGGGAGCAACCCGATGCCTGCCGCAATGGCATCGCGCGGTGATTGAATAGAAACTGCTTGACTGTTGACGTAAATTATCCCGCTGTCAGCAGTATCCAAACCAAAAATACTGCGCACGAGTGCCGTGCGTCCAGACCCCACCAATCCTGCCAGCCCGACAATTTCCCCTGCGTGCAGTTCAAAGGAGACATTCTCGAACGTTGGGTAGCGTGTCAAGCGCTCAATGCGCAGCACTTCAGTGCCAGTTCGATGGGATTTGCGCGCGAAATTACGGTTAATCGTTTTACCGAGTACGAGGTTGATGAGCTGATCGCTGGTGACGGCTGTTGTATCAACCGTTGTGACGCGGCGTCCTTCGCGCAGGACCGTGACTCGATCAGCGATTTCAAGTATTTCAGCAAGCCGATGGCTGATATAGATGACGCCGATACCGCGCTCTGTCACCCGTCGGATGAGACCAAACAGTGTCCTTACCTCGCGTTCAGAGAGAGTCGCTGTGGGTTCATCCATGAGCAGCAGTTTAGGTTGAACGTGTAACGTTTTCGCTAACTCTACCATTTGCTGCTCTGCCACGTTCAGGTCGGAAACTTGCATATCGGGGTCAATGTGCATACCGAGCATTTCCAGAATCTCTTGCGTTTGGCTGCGCATTTTGCGCCAGTCAATAAACGGCAAATAGCGCATTAGTGGCTCGGAACCGAGAAAAATATTCTCAGCGACACTGGTTTCGGGTAATAAATTGAATTCCTGATAAAGAGTATGAATACCCGCTATTTTTGACTCTTGCGGGGAAGTAAAGGAAACGGGCTTGCCTTCAAAGTGGATACTGCCTGCATCAGGTTGATAGACCCCGCCGATGAGTTTGATGAGTGTCGATTTGCCTGCGCCATTTTCGCCAATGAGCGCATGAACTTCGCCCGCCTGAACATCAAAATCGACCTGCGAAAGCGCTTGTACGCCGGGAAAAGATTTTGATACGCCGCGAATTTCTAAGAGCGCCATCGGTATAAATCCTACCAATCGCAACGGTCACTATTGTATCCAAGTTGCAGGATTCTTGCTTTGAAATTGTGAACAATCGCCAATTACGCGGCGTCACTCACGGGGTAGGTGTGCTTGGAATCTCCCCTGTACCTGATGGCAATCCATTGTCCAGTTCTGGGGCACCGGCAACGGGCGGCGTCCACGTTTCCCCGGCAATATAAGCATCCACATTTGAGGCGTCAACGACGATAGATGGCGTTAAGATACATTGTGACACGGCTTCGCCCTGAAGCACACTTTGCATGGTATTGATGACTGTTTGCCCAATACGCATGGGGTCAACGCCTAGTGTAGCTGTATACCTGCCATCCCTGATCAAGTCCAGTGTGGGACCATTTCCATCAATCGACAGCACAAAAAAATCCCGATTGATGACTAATCCTAGCTGTTCAGCAGCCAGTGCTGCGCCAATTCCCATTTCATCGCTATTGCTATAAAACACATCAATGTCAGGCGTTTGCTGTAAAGCAGCGGTAGCAACATTCGCGCCCATTTCACGATCCCATTCCGCGCTTTGTTCGCCAACGACTTGAACACCGGGACACATTGACAATCCCGCAATATAGCCTTGCGTGCGGCGGTGTACATGAAAGCCTTCGATACCCAACAGAATGTACACTTTACCTACAGCTTGCTCAGGCGTGGTGTTATATTTTTCTGCCAGCAATCGACAGGTGTATTCGCCAAGTTTTGCCGCACCGCGCCATTGATCGTAGCCAATATACGCGGTCACATTTCCATCGGGTAGAGGAGTGAGCGAGTTGTGAATGAACACGAATACATTTGCTTCGTTTGCCGCCCTCACAACAGGCACGATGGCTTCAGCTTGTAAGGAGTTGATACTCACCGCCTCGATGCCCATTTCCAATAATTGCTGAATTAACGTCACCTGACCTGCAAAATCACTTTCACTGATGGTTGCCTGTACCTCGACTCGCCATCCGAGCCGTGCGCCCTCTGTCCTTGCACCTTCCGCGATAGAGACATGAAAAGGACTTGTCATGCCCGGAGGCACAATGGCTACGTAGTGCGTATTGGGGTCAGCCACTAACGTAGCATTAGAGACTGGCTGGATGAATTGTGAAGCGATCCACGCCATAGCTGCGACGATCAGCATGACACCGATTAGCAAGTAGCGTGATTTTGGCTGCACGAAAAAATCCCCTGAAAGGCTTCATATGATGACAGGGGAATTTTAACAGCAATACAAGTGTGACCCTAGTGTTCGATAAGGAGCATATATCGTGTAGGCTGATTCTAATTTGGTTATTATATTAGAAATTATGCAGTTGAGTTCAAATTTCCACATCGTTCGTAGGGGCGAACCAACGTGTTCGCCCATCAACTGCTCTATATTTTCAAACACGATTACATTACAGGTTGAATTAAAGCTCCAAAGGGAA
>CALMZT010000795.1 GCA_937870805.1 uncultured Chloroflexota bacterium | reverse complement strand
CAGGGATCACCCCCTGCCGCTGGCCGACTTTGCCTTCCAGCCAGGCGGAGAAGCGCCCGCCCAGCGACAGCGGGAGGCTGAACAACCCCAGCATGAACAATCCCGCGACAATCAGCAGTGGTCCGAGCGCGCGGCGGGCGACCACCACCAGCGGAATCACCGTTTCGCTGACTTGGTTGAGCTGGAGACTGAGCGCGACAACAGCGCCACCGAGTAAAAGGTAGACCGTGACTTTGCCAGCGATGAAAGCAACCGTCTGCCACCAGATTCGCCGGGGATCACTGACATCACGCGAGAGAAAAGCCAGCGCCGCGATATTGGTACTGAGTTGACAGGGCGCTAGCGTTCCCATCAGACCAAACAGCAGTGCAGACACAAGCGGAAGGTTGATCGTGCTAGCTAGATCACGAATGGATGGCGCGACTGAGTTAAACAGCCCACTCAACCAGCTGTAATACTGAAGGATGAGATCGGACATCATTTACCTTTGTGTCATCAACTCGCTGCTGAGATTGGCGTATCTTCGGGAGCAGGCGAAGGATTCGTAAGCAGTGCTTCGTGCCGCGCTTCCAATTCAACAAGCTGGTTGAGTTCTGCGATTTCAGCTTCTAATATCTGGCGCTGCTTATGGAGTGCGGACAGATGATCGGCTGCGCCGATACCTTTCTGCTTATCCGAGGATAAATGCTCCGGCTGATGACTCATGTTTTTATTCATCAGCCACATCATTACCCCCATTCCGATGGGACAGGCGAACCCCATTATCAGTAGAAAAACAGCATTTAGGTCCATGTCAAATCTCCTCACGTTTCCGAAGAAAATCACTCCAAGTCCCACAAGGGCAACAACAACCACCCCCGGCACGCAGCACAGGGCAACAGGCAGCCAGCCTTTAAGCTTCATGTTTACATTTATCCTCTATACACTACAGCCCTAACCGACGAAGAGAATTCCTACGATTTTCTGTCATGTTCTCCTCTTTCAACCCATCGTCGTCAATGAACTCTGCCATTAAATTTGCCTGTTTCTACTCGAGAATTTCGCCAACGAACTCGTCTATTTGCTCGCCGGACATCAAACCGATGTAGATGCGCGCAATTTTCCCCTCTCGATCTATGAAAATGCTCATTGGCAATCCAAGCAGTCCATACAATCTCAAGACCTCCCCGTTACTATCCAGCAGCACTGGAAAGGTCATGTCGAACTCCTCTACGAATGCCTGAATATCCTCAAACGCATCCTGATCCGTCAGATTAACGGCCAGCACTGTAAACCCTGCGTCGGAATGTGTTTCATAAGCCCGCACGATTTCTGGCATTTCGATGCGGCATGGTTCACACCATGTTGCCCAGAAATTAATCAGCACTGCCTGATCTCGGAAATCACTCAATGTCGTCTCACTACCGTCAAGCGTTCTGAGCGTGAAATCGGGAGCCGACTGGCCGACCTGTATGCGCCCCAGACCCTGCACGTCACCGACTCTGGGATCGTCAAGCGGTAGGGTAATAAAGGCAGATGTACTTACAGTGACAGGGATCGCCGTCCGTGCCTCCAGAGTGCCAGACGATAGAACGATGATTCCTGTTTCATCTGTGAGCACCCCTAACTCCGAGAAAGAGAGAGTGATAAACAATGCACTCATTGCCAATCCAACAAGGCTACCGATCAGTAGAAACCATGGAAACGTGCGACGATGTTTGAGTTGGTCGGGTAAGTCGGTCATTCTGCCTCCAGAGCCGCCAGTATTTCTAATTCATCTGTCTGCTACGCAGAGTCAGCACTTAACATACGTTTCAGACGGATGACAGAGACCACGAAAAGAACAGTGATGATGGTTTCGTGCGTCAAACACCATGGACATAGAGCCTGTAGCAGTACAAACTGCACATATACCAGCCACATCGAAAACAGCCACGCGAACAGATTGATGCCGAAAAACAGTGTCATGCCGTATTCGCGCAAAAACGCTGCCCGGTCTTCTAGCACGAGTATCGCACCGAGAATGATATAAACAGCGAAGCCCAGCCAGGCAATCGGGATGCCAAACAGCTTAGAATAAACGCTGTTTTGTACCACCTCACAATTGAAGACACCGCCCCCGACACATGCCATTGGAACGGCAGTCAATTTGACGTAGCTGAGATAGCCGGAGACGAAAAGCCCGGCGACAACCAGTATCAGGCTCAGTGTCCTCAGATTAAGTTGAAAACGTAGTTGCACGGCAGCGTCTTGCTCGAATGATTCTTTTTGTGTTGTCATCTAATCTTCCTTATTAACTTTCTCCAATGCCCTGCTGTGCAATTTGCGCCCACGACAGCCCATTATCAGCCGAAAGATAAATGTCTTTGTTGTATGTGGCAAAGGCAATCTCGTCGGACACCGGGCTGACAGCGATAAAGCCTATAGCGTCATCGCCTGTAATTGTCGGCGTTTGCAGAGCATTGATTTCTCCATTGTCCAAGTTGTAAAGGTTCAACCTCTGATAACCAAAGATCAACCTACTTCCATTAGGGTCAAATGAAGCCGACGAAATGGGAGCATTCTGACTCACTTGCGTGAACGTGTTGCCAGAGTCATTCGATAAGAACAAACCACCTTCAGTTGCGAGTGCAATCACACTCGCCTGAGTTGGATGAACGGCAATCTGAAAAGGTCTGGTGCTGATCCCCTGCATGAGGCTCTGTTCCCATGTTTGCCCCTCATTCGATGTGTAGTACAGACCAGTCGATAGCTGAGAGTTCGGGGCGGAATTAAGGACGTAAACGGTGTGACTCTCATAACCTACACCCATAATGTGGAAATCAGTCTCACCTGCAAAAGCCAACGTGTTGATGGTTTGACCGCCATCAGCACTTGTTACTAATCCGAGAGGATTAATCAGACCAGAGCCGGGTCCGGGATGCCCGCTGCTGTAAAAGCCGTTGTCTGTTGGTGAATAGCCCATGTAATCATTCACGGGGAGATTCGGCACTTGCCACTGACCATCCATGAAAATACGCAACCCGTCGTGGGCCGGTACACTAAGTTGACTTCCATCTGACGAGAACCCCAGTCCGTGTATGTCTCTGAACTGTACGGTTCCCCCGCTTCCACTCGGCCTTGAACTCATATATAACAGCCCGATAAGCACAACACTGATGAGAGCGATAGCAATCACCATTCCAGTGCTGGTGAGAAGCTTTGGTTGTTTGCGATTTCGTGTAGGCGATTTGGTCATTGTGTTCACTTTCCTCACTTCGTTGTTTCAATGTTTTTTCATACTAAAGTTAATCAGGATTCACTGAGCAATTCTTCAATGTGCATGGTGAGTAATTCATTCAAGGGACGTGAGGGTGCTGCTGTTCCTAATCCAACAAATGGCGTGGACACATACCAGCGTTGCTGTCCGCTTTGATCAATGAGATAAACACCGGGTGAGTGGGATAAATCCCCACTCTCCTCTGTAGGGGGAATTACTTCGATGTTGTAGGACTGCCATACGGTCTCCAGTTCTGTCGGATTGCCCATCAAAAAGTGCCAGGTAGAAATTTCGTCCAGATGCCATTCCTGCGTTGCGGCAGTGATGTCTTCTAACGTGTTGGCATTCACGTTCACGTTGACACCGAGAAATACAACTGAGGGAGCAGCAGTCCCAAGCGCTTGATGCGTCCTGCGGAAATCAGCGGCGGTCAGGGGGCAGGTATCCTGGCATCGGCTGTCCAGAAAGGTCAGAACGACTACTTGGCCCTGGAAATCAGATAGCGCAAGGGTCTGTCCATTCTGATCTACCAGTTGGAAATCTGGCGCTGCACCATCAATCTGTGTTCCTTCGTAAATATCCTCAGAGATCACTGAACTGGGCGCTGTAGAGCAGGCAGCCAACTGGAAAGTTAACAGGATCAAAATACTGCTTGTTACAGTTAGACGGAGATAGTTCAGGTAAATTTGTTTTGAGGACACTATGCCTCTCGGAAGATTCTTCATTATCTCTTGACCAACTTTGATTTCCGCTTGCGAGACCTGTACCACACAATCGGAAACAATCTATCTACTACAGTAGTGTAGTAGATAGGTCAGCACACGTCAAGAGAAAGATGTGTTAGGGAGTTGTCGAGATCGTCTTCGTGACGACGCTTAAATCATCAGCAGGAGGCAAAGCGCCCAGAAAATCGCGGTGCTGCGTAGAAGGCTTCGCCCCGATATCTGCTGCGGCGCGGAACGTTCGCCCAACAGCGCTGCGATACGAGCCGAGTTAGCACTTATTCCGGCAGTAATCACACTGGGGACAGATATTGGGGCTGCCTCATAAGTGAGGAGGCGATGCAATGCGCCCGCAAGAGATGCCTTTCCCACCTTCTCGACAGCATAGCGATCTGCGTCGAGTTCCAGCTTGATTTTGTAGAGGGCGCGCCACTCTTGAACGACAGGCAGAAAGAACAGCGCCGCACCAATCGCCTCGATGAGTAAGATACGCAGCGGATCAAAACGCAGTCGGTGGTAGTTTTCATGCAGCAGGGCTGCCCGAAGTTGTGGCGGTGAAAGCAGTTCTATGAGACTTGTGCTTAGACAAATGCGTGGTCGTAAAAACCCAAAACAAAAGGCGATGGGTTGAGGCGACTGAATAAGAACGACCTGCGATTTATCAAGACCAAATTCGGTGGTGATCATTTCAAGATGCGGCGGGAGCAGGACTTGAGCATAACTGAGCAACTGTGTGGTATATCGTGAGGTTCGCCAGATTTGCCATGCAACAGTAAGCAAGCCAATAGTGAATATTCCCGTTATCAAGCTGGCTTGCTTAGCAATATTGGCGTTCAGACACCAGTGGACAACCCAACTGCACAGATTGACAAAACTCACACACACCAGCGCTAAGATTAACAGACCAGTAAAGATGGTTGGTTTCGACTTATTTATCGTCATTTTGCTCAATCTCGTGTGTCAGATCGGCCAGGCAAGACAGGTGGTTCGGATCAATTTCATCCAATTCTTTGACGAATTGAGCAATTGCCAGATCGCCAAAGTCTTCAAGTAAAGCGCGCACGACCTCGCCTACTGCTGCCGCTTCAGCTTCCTCGCGTGAATGCACAGCGCGATAAAAGAATGCCCGTCCGCGTTTCTCCGAAATTAGCCAGCCTTTTTCAGCCAAACGACTCATGATGGTCATGACCGTCGTGTAAGCCAGATTACGCTGCTGCTGGTTGAGAGCGTTCAAAACTTCCGAAACGTTGACCGGTTGGAATTCCCAAACAACTTCCATCACGTCGAGTTGGAGTTCGCCGAGGAATTTCTCTAATCCCTTGCTGGGATTCTTCACTTTTGTGTACTTTGATTCTGGCATACCATGCTCTCTACCTGAAATACTACACCATTGTAGTTGAAAATCACGGCAAATTCAACAATTACACAGGGAATACTAAGAGACATCCCCTACTTCCTCCCCGGATGAATGACTGCCCAATAGAAATAGTTCGGGTCAAGAAGACAACCTTCGTCCAATGTCTCCCAGTTGGAAGGAGCGCTTTGTTGTTTCTTTTTCCACTCTTGCTCATGCCTTGTCCCTCACACTTTGGCAGGGATAGTGTTTTTACGATGGGAATAGTTCCATTATGAATTGAGATAGGTAAAAGGCGTACTACCTCTATGGCAGACTTTTATGCAGCATCTCATGGGCAAAAGCTCCGGTCATACATTGCCTCTGTTTATCGCTGGCAGGTCACGGCATATTCATTCCTGTCCGATATGGGCTTTTAGTGCGCTTTATTTCCGCAGGATAGCACGCCACCCCACCTTCATAGCTGCAAGCAGCTACGGACTACGGGTGCGCGTCTGGCTTGTGCCGGACGAGTTGCCAAAAGCGCAACTCGTCCTCATACGCACCCGTGCCGCCCTGCGGGTGAAGGTGGGCGACCCCAACGTGCTATTTCGCCCTGCGTAAAGCGCACCTTAACAAAAGCATATCGGGTTATCGACTGAATGGATGCACCGTTAGCCAGGCCGCGTTAGCTCGAAAGGGCGCGCTGTAAGTTATCCCGGAGCCACTGTGCCCCGACGGACTCCTAGAATCAGTCGCGCTGACTTCGATAAGCCAACCGCTCTCGATCCTGTGATGTGGGACACATCTTCTCCAATGGAGGTTAGAAAGATGTGTTTTAGCAAGCCACACGCAGAACATCGAGCGCAGATCGTCGCGGATGGAGCAGTGAAACACAAGAAACTGCTTACCGGAAAGGCCAACGTCTCGTGGTCGGTACTGAAAGGTACTGCCGGGGCGCATTCGGGCGGCAACCTGCGCGTAAGAGCGTTTTTCATTTCGTATTTACTCAGTCAGGAGTGAACAGTATGACTGATACAACAAAACACATTTGCCGCGTTGGAACGGCGCGGGTTGATTATCAGGGTCGTGTCAGACAGCATGTATTGAACACGACAATCAAGAGCGGTAAAGGATTAGCTGCAGTGTTCGCGCCAACCTGGAAGATGGTGATGC
>CALMZT010000794.1 GCA_937870805.1 uncultured Chloroflexota bacterium | reverse complement strand
CGTGCGCGAGAAAGTCGCGGGCGTCCGGCAAATCGCGGTCGGTGGATTTCCGCTGGGCGCGGTAATGCCCGCATCCCGCAGTTCAAGCGCCTCCGCTATTGACGAGACGGCTAGATAGGCAGCGCCGTTTAACAGTGCAGTGCTGCTGGCTTGCACCGCGCCATGTCCATAGGCATCAGATTTGACCACTGCCATCAACGCCACATCAGGACCAATCATCTCTCGAATGGCGTGAACGTTGCCCGCCATCGCGTCCATGTCCAATTCCAGCCAACTGGGGCGTGTCGGCTGAAATACGGCTTCTTCCCATTTGAAGTCCTGACGCACAAGCTGCGCGCTGTCGTCGGGATTTTTGAGTAGTGCTTTGGCGACGAGTTCCATGCGTGCCGAAGGACCACCTTTAATCAGCACAACATCATTGTTCGTCAAACCGCAGTTCTTGACGGCGGCAATCGTGTCTTCCACGCTGTAAGTGACAGTGACGCGCTTCGGGTCAATGCCCTGATCGAGCGCTGAACGCCCGACAATAGCCGCATCAGTCCCTTCGGTGATAATCAAATCTACGAACTCAGAGGCTTTAATGCCGACCACGCGATGCCCGCGCTTGCTCATCTCGCCAAGATGATCCATATCGCTCATGACAAAGATGGTACGCTGTTTAGTATCACGCGTTGATTCGCGCAGCCATTCCAGCGCTGCCAGCGTCGATTGAGGATTAGCGCTGTAGCTGTCGTCAACGAGCATTGAGTCGTTGATGCCTGTAAGCGGATTCATTCTTCCTGGCAGCGGCTTGACATTCGTCAGCGCTTTCAAACCATCTTCCAGCGGCACGTTGTAGTAGACGCCCACCGCCAATGCCGCAAGGAGACTGTAAAGCTGCTGTTTGCCCAGCAGTGGCACGAAACGTCCAACAAAACGTTCGCTTTTGTGGCGCACGTCAAAACCTGTGCCGTTGGGACCGATGACAACGTTGTACGCCATGATGTCCGCGCCAAACTGTTCCATGCCGACGGTCATTACACGCGCTTTGGTGCGCGCCGCCATGTCGGAAACGCCTTCTTCGTCAAAGTTCAGCACGGCAAGACTGTTCGGCGCAAGCTGTTCCAGCAAGACACCAAGTTCCTTCGTGATCTGTTCCGGTGTGCCAAAGTAATCCGTATGTGCGTAGCCTGTATGGGTCAACACACCAACATCGGGATGCACAGTGTTGACCATCTGCGCCATTTCGCCCGGCTGCGTGGCTGACAGTTCCAAAACCACGATGCGGTGTTCGGGGTGCAGGCGCGCTAACGTGAGCGGCAGCGCCAGCCGTCCATCGACCACACCGCTTTCGCCCTTATGGACGTTATAGCGCACGGAAAGGGCGCGGTGAATCAAATCGACAGTGACGGTCTTGCCAGAAGTGCCCGCCACACCGACCACTTGCGTGCCGAATTTGCGCAGCACAAAGCTCGCCCACGCCATCATGGCAGCTTCCGTATCCTTCACCAGAATCACGGAAATACCATCGGTGGGGAATTCCGGTGGGTCGGTACACAGCAGCCCCAGCACGCCGTTTTCGACGGCTTCTTGCATGTACTGGTGCGTGTCGCCGCGATCTGTTTTCAGCGCGACGTACAGTTGGGCATTTTTGGCTTGCCGCGAATCCAAACAAAAGCCGGTAAAAATTTGTGCGGCGGGTTCACCAAAAAGTTGACCGTTTGATGCTTCGAGTATGTCGTATAGGCTAATCATGGAAGCGAGTATAGCAAATTTGAGATGTTCGTGCGACAGAAACCAGAACTTTTGTTATCATTATGGGTTTATTATGACGGATAACACTATGTCATTTGAATTTGAGGTCATCAAAACACATGGGCGGGCGCGGGCAGGCATATTTCACACGCCACATGGTTCGATTCCGACGCCAGTGTTCGCCCCTGTGGGGACGCAGGCGACGGTGAAAGCCGTGCCGCCACGTGACCTCCACGAAATTGGTGCATCTCTGGTGTTAGCGAATACCTATCATTTGCACCTGCGTCCCGGTGATGAACTCGTGCATGAGATGGGAGGATTACACCGTTTCATGGCGTGGTCGGGTCCTATTCTCACTGACTCTGGTGGCTTTCAGGTCTTCAGCCTCGCGGAGATCAACAAGATCGACAATGATGGCGTGACCTTTCGCAGCCACCTCGACGGCAGCAAGCGACGCCTGACACCCGAAATCTCCATGCATATTCAACAAAATCTCGGCGCAGACATCATCATGTGCTTCGATGAATGCCCGATTCCCACAGATCGCCGTATCGTGGAAGCTGCTGTCGAACGCACAACGCTCTGGGCAGAGCGCTGCCGTGAAGCGCATCCTGATGACAGTACACAGGCGTTGTTTGGCATTGTGCAGGGCGGCGTGTTTGAAGACCTGCGTCTGCGCTCAGCAAACGCTCTGCTTAGTCTGAATTTTCCAGGCTATGCTGTTGGCGGGCTTGCGGTAGGCGAAACCAAAGAGCAGATGTACCACGCGCTTGATTTCACCGTACCAATGCTTCCCGACAACAAGCCTCGTTACCTCATGGGTGTGGGCGAACCTGACGACCTCGTGCAAGGCGTGCTGCGTGGTATCGACATTTTCGACTGTGTGATGCCGACACGTTTGGCACGGCACGGCGCGGCGATGACCAAAGATGGGCGTGTGAACATGGGCAATGCCACGCACATCCGTGACCCACGTCCCATAGATGAAGGCTGTACCTGTTACTGCTGTCAACACTTTACGCGCGCCTATGTGCGTCATTTGTTGAAAGCCGAAGAGATTTTGGGCTACACCCTCCTCAGCGTCCACAACCTCTCTTTCCTGATTGAGCATATGCGGGCGATGCGTACCGCTATTTTGGAAGACCGCTTGCCGCAATACACGCACGCCTTTTTACAGCGTTACATGCAAATCGCTTGAGCCTACTGCACAAAAAGGGAATAGTGCCGCTTTGAAATTTCGACAACCAGCCATAGACAATGCACTTGCACAGAAGTCGGGTTCCTGTTTGCGAGTTTAAGACTCATGCGGCGGACGAAACGAGCGATTGCGATTGTAACGTTTACCCTTGTCAGTTGCAGCAGTCAGGTGATCCCGGCAAATACCCCTGCCCTCCCACCAACGACGCTGCGCCTGTATGGGACGACGGCGACTCTACCCTTGATTCAGGATTTGACGAGCGCCTATAGTTTGACGCATCCTAACATCGTCTTTGAGACACAGGTCGGCAATTACGACG
>CALMZT010000793.1 GCA_937870805.1 uncultured Chloroflexota bacterium | reverse complement strand
CGCCGCGACTGTTGCTGCGGTGCAAGACAACCCCTATCACAAAGCGCAGTGGACAGACAATGGCATCTATCTCCATCACGCCATCCACCTCGGTATCGCTGTCGCGCTGGGCGAAAACCCCGCCGACAACAACGGCTTGATCGTGCCTGTCATCAAAAATGCGCAGGATTTGAACCTGATGGGCATGGCGCGCGCCCTCAACGACATTGCTGAACGCGCCCGCCACAAGCAGTTAAAACCCGACGATGTGCAAGGCGGCACCTTCACCATCAGCAATCACGGTGTCAGTGGCAGTTTGTTTGCCACACCCATCATTAACCAGCCGCAGGTCGGCATTCTCGGCGTCGGCATGGTCGAGCAGCGCGTGAAAGTCATCGACGGCGCGATTGCCATTCGCCCCTGTGCCTATGTCTCGCTCACCTTCGATCACCGTGTTGCCGACGGCGCATCGGGTGACGCCTTCATGAGTACGCTGAAAGCCAAGCTGGAGGCGTGGACGGGATAAAGATGTAACAGCAACATTTCTCAATTGAATTGTGAAACCGAGCGAAGCGAGTCATAATCACTTCAGCTCTTTTTAATGTGCAGTCCACCATAGGCGGCGTTCTATGGCAAAAATTTTTATTAACTACCGTCGAGCAGATAGCCAAACTATCGCAGATAGAATTCATGATTACTTAGTGAGAAAACTGGGTGACAGGAATGTCTTTAAGGATGTCCACGACATAAAGCCGGGCGATGATTTCCGGGCAGCGATCGAAAAAGCAATCATTTCAACCGATATTGTGTTGATGGTCATTGGACGACACTGGGTCAATATTGCCGACTCAAGCGCCAATCGACGATTAGATAACCCCAACGATTGGGTTCGTATTGAATTAGAAATGGCAGTGCGTCACGAGAAAAGGATTATTCCCGTCTTAGTCGATGGGGTGACGATGCCAAGCGCAGATGAGTTGCCAGCGAGTATAAGTCAGTTGGCATTTAGGAACGCATCCCTCGTCCGCAATGATCCTGATTTTACTAGCGATATGGATAGACTAATTAATCGCTTGAACAAACCAGGGCTATTCAAGCGTTGGGTATTGGGAATAGCTGCCGTACTAGCCATAATCATTCTTGCTATGATCTTTATTCCCACTATATTCCAGAGTTTAATCGCTTCTGACACCACAACAACCCAAGTCGCTGCCATCCCCACAACCACAACCAACGAGCCGAGTCCCATCACGCTTTTTGTATTCGAAACATCGACTAGTACATCTCCTCTAACAGAGTCTCCTTCACCAACCATCACCATTCTACCTGCTATTGCACCTACTGATATACCGACGAACACTCCTACTGCCACGCCATCAAACACTCCAACCGACACAGAAACACCAACACGCACGCCCTCATTTACCATTGCACCAACCTTCACCTACACTCCAACAGAAGCTGTTATCAGCCTCGAAGGCATCGATAATACTTTAGCGTCTATACCCCGTTCCCTTGACGATATTCGCGGCTCAACCCGCATTGCAGATTGGCAAGCGGCTGGTTTTACAGGCGCAGAACAGCGTATTGGCGTTATTGACTACGGCTTTGGCGGCATCAATGCACTTCTCGCGAACGCTGATATGAACTGGCAGAATGGTCAAGTGAGCGTATATGGAAATGACCTCAACCGCTACGATGAACAGAGCCTCCGGCAAGGGACAGAGGTATTGCGAGTCATTCATACGATTGCCCCAGGCACCACCCTGTACGCTTGCAGTTATACAGACTTTAGCCAATTTGAAAACTGCGTCACTTGGATGGTTGAGCGACAGGTCAGAATCATCAATCACTCTGGCAGCATCCCCACCATGCCGATGAGCAGTGTCGATGCTTGGGTACAAGAAGCTGAATATGTCACCAACGAACTCCCGCCAGCGCAACAGATTCTATGGATTAACGCTGTAGGAAATTTTGGAGAAAGCCTTATTGAAGATCAGTTTTATGATTTTGATGGCAATAACTTACACGAGTTCCAAATCAGTAGGATACCGTATGAAACCTTAGATTTTGGTCCCAATCAGCAAAGCACTGGTACGATTATCCTCACTTGGGAAGCTAATACTATCGATCTAGATTTAATTGTGGAAGATTATCTTGGAAACTCACTCATCACCAATCATAGACAGCAAGGCAATGCTAACGATCAAGCTATCGAATGGGGCAATATCCCTTTAACACAAGGCTTCCGTGTACAGATACGTAACGCCAGTGGTCAACCAACGAATGTAAAATTTCAACTAGCTGTCGATTTCTACGCTCTAGACGAAACCTTAGTTCCAGATTTGCTCTCTTCTCAAAACAATGTAATTGGTTAACCTTCACAATAGGGTGAGACCAGATGTAAACTGTGGTGCATGATAATGAGATACCACACCCTTAGCCA
>CALMZT010000792.1 GCA_937870805.1 uncultured Chloroflexota bacterium | reverse complement strand
AAGAAGATCTTATTAAACACGCTCATGTTGCGCCCTTCCTAATAAAATGTTTATCCCAAATTGACGTTAATATTACATTCTGCATTAAAGTGTCAAAAGAAACTCAAATGCCTTCCCTTTTATGCTATTCTGAAAATGAACCTCTTTGCGTCCTTTGCGATTCAAATTGTTAGCTTTACATTTTACTGAAAACTGTTAACTGAGAACTCGCATCGTCGCAGCCGCAGCAGCAATTACAGGTTCACAACTTGCTGCAATCGCTTTCCTCATTGCAGCAGCAACAAAGTTATCCTTTTACACCCCCCGCCGTTAAGCCGCTGATCAGATAACGCTGCGCATAGAAGAAGCCAATCATCACAGGAATCGTCACCAACACCGACCCCGCCGCCATATAATGCCAGTCCGTATTGAACTGGAACACAAAGTTACGCAGACCCACAGGCAGCGTCTTGTTGGTTTCGCCTGTCATGAAGGTCAGCGCCATCATGAACTCGTTCCACGCCGTCATGAAGTTAAAGAACCCAACGACGGCGATTCCCGGCAGCGTCAAGGGCAGGGCAATCCGCCAGTAGGCACCGAACGGCGTACATCCATCGACAATCGCTGCCTCTTCGAGGTCATAAGGAATCGCGTCGAAAAACCCCTTGAGCATCCACACGCTGAAAGGCAGCGCCACCGTACAGTACGCCAGCACCAGGCCGGGCCACGTATTGAGCAAGCCCCAATCGTTGAGCATGTTGTACAGTGGCACAATCAGAATCGCGCCGGGAAACATCTGCGTCAACAAAAAGGAGATCATCACCAGGCGCCGCCCGCTGAACTTGAAGCGCGACAGGGCATAGGCGCACGATGCCGCCAGCAGCACGCCAATGAGCGTCGTCACCAGCGCGATCACGATACTGTTCCGTGCCCAAGTCCAGAACAGGTTCACATCGTAGGGTTCCTGTCCGCGCTGTTCCACACGCTGCACCATGCCGTTCAGGATGTGATCGTAATTCGACAGTGTGAAATTACGTGGAATCAGGCTGATATTGCTGCTTTCGATCTCTTCCTGTGTCTTAAACGAAGTCGAAACGACCCAGAACACAGGAAAGATCATGATGATGCAGGCAATAATCAGGATGATGTGCGTGGCAATGTCCGCCAGCATATTTTTCTGAGTTTGCGTCAACCCTTCAGCTTTCGAGACACTTGGTTTAACGACTTCAGTCGCGGCAGCGCTCATATGGCACTCTCCTGTCCCGGACGGTTCAACACACGAATGTAGGCAAGACTAAACACGATCAAAATCAACAGAATAATCACCGAATAGGCAGCCGCCACGCCGATCTGTGACTGTTGGAAGCCCAAGCGCCACGCCCAGGTCGCCAGAATCTCAGTCGATTGGAATGGTCCGCCTTCGGAAACAAGGAAGATGACGTTGAAGCTGTTAAACGTCCAGATTACCCCTAACAGGGTGATCGTCATCATCACCGGGCGCAGCATCGGCAGCGTGATCCCCATGAACTTCTGCCAGGCGTTCGCGCCATCGACTTCGGCAGCTTCGTATAACTCGGTAGGGATACTTTGTAAACCGCCCAGCATCGTCACCATATTGAACGGAATCGCCAGCCACGTATTCGCAATGACGACAGCGATCATCGCCCAACCGGGATCTGAGAGCCAGGGGATAGTTTCTGCTCCCATATTACGCAGCACACTGTTCAGGAAGCCAATGTCGCCGTTGTAGATGAAACGCCACACAAAAGCCGAAATATACGACGGCACAGCCCAGGGCAGGTTGAGCAGGATACGGTAGAAAGTCCGTCCTCTGATTTTGCGATTGAGCAGCAGCGCCAACCCCAAGCCGATGAGAATGTGCGGAGCAACGTTCAGGGTTGTCCACACGACTGTTTGCCCAAACACACTCCAGAATTTATACGTCGGCGTCGTCAATATATCACTATAGTTTTCTAAACCGATAAATGTGTAGCTTGAGGGAGTTACATTCGCCCCAATACGGCGCGTGGTATTGAACTGATTGGCATTGGTGAAGCTCAGATAAATGCCGTTGACTAATGGATAGAACACCAGCGCCGCCATGACAAGCATCGCGGGGGCGATGAACATATATGCCATGCGGTTCTTCGCCATAAAATTTATTCTCCACCTAAAAACTTATTTTATTCAGGACTTTGTTTACCCCTCCCTAAATCCCTCCCCACTGACGTGGAGAGGGACTTGAAAACACAAACGTTTTTGTTTTTCTCCTTCTCTCCATGCAATGGGGAGAGGGTGGGGGAGAGGGGTGCATTCAACTTACAGCGAAAGTCCTATTATTGTTGAACGACGAGTATAAAACGATGAGCAGTCATATCAAAAAACGTAAGGGGATCGCTCATTGCTTTCCACTTTTCACTATAAGCAAAATGAGGGAAGGTTGCCCTTCCCCCATCCTCAAACTCATGAAAACACTAAGCTGGCATTAACTACCGGGTACAGGTGGCTCGGTTTCAAGGAGTAACTGCCAAGCCGCTTCCACAGCCGCCATTGCCTCTTCTGGCGTTCGTTCACCGAGGATGACTGCCTGATACTGTGGACCAAATTCCGTGTAGATGCTGCCGCCAGCGACCAACACAGGACGGTTGCGGGCAACTTCCATCTGCGCAAGGAAGCCTTGCAGGATGGCGTTTTCTGCCAGCGCGGGGTCTTCGTAAGCTGCGCGCACTGTCGGGACAAGGTTCAGTTCAGATGCCAGACGCACCTGATTTTCCACACTGTTCAAGCAGCGAATTAGTTCTAATGCTGCTTCAGGGTTTGCTGAGCCAGCATAAATCACGTATTCATGACCACCAACAGGTGAGCCTTGCAGCCCCTCAGGACCTGCCGGAATAGGCGCAACACCTAAATTCTCTGGGTCTTCAAATGCTGTACCACCAAGAATATCAGCAGTTGCCCAGGGACCATTGATGATCATGCCAGCGCGCCCTTCCTGGAAGGCGGTCATCGAATTGCCATATTGATTTGCTGGATCATAGTCAGGACCCATTAAGCCATCCTCGATCAAGCCTTGTATGTAGGCTAAAGCATCATATGTCCCTTGCGTATTGATGCCGATGGTGTAAGTGCCATCTTCATTGACTGTAATCAGATCACCACCGAATGCCCACATAAAGGGTTGGAAGAAATACATATCTGCGAGTGTCGCAATACCGTAAACTGGTGCATCATCTGTGCCCAATGCGCTGATCGCTTCAGCAGCAGCCCGCAGTTCCTCCATCGTAGTGGGCGGCGCATCAGGATCGAGACCAGCCTGTTCAAATAGATCGCGGTTATAGAGCAGCGCAGGAGCGTCCGTCACCTGCGGCAAACCCCATAAGCGCCCACCCCATGTGTTGTAAGCGAGTGGCGCTTCGAGGTAGCTGGCACGTTCTTCTTCCGTCACCATGTCGGTTAGATCGACCAGATAGCCGAGGGCGGCGTATTCCGGTCCCCAGGCGATTTCCGAGCGCATAATATCTGGCGCATTACCTGCCTGTGCAGCGGTACGGAAATTTGCCTGTGCTTCGGTGAACGGCACATATTCGTAGGTCACATCGACGCCCACAGTGACTTCACACTCGTCGATGATTTCCTGCATGACCACGCGCTCTCGATCACCCATCGTATCCCAGTAGGTGAGTGTCGGAACATCTTGCGCATGTACGCTCACACCTACAAGCAGGGTGAGTAAAACAGTTAAAAGGAATGCTCTTTTCACGGGGAAATCTCCTTAGCGTAAAAACAAGAAAACGAGGTACTGCCTGGTACTCCAACGCGAGAGTATAGCACTTTTCTGCGAACAAATAAGATCGTTTGTAAGATTCTTTTGGATAGAAATCTACATATTTGCTGATTTTATTCGTTGACTTTTTATCAAAAGCTGGTTTAGGGCGTTGCTTTCAGCAATTCTAGCTTCGACAGGGCATCTTCCAGCGTGATTTCTTTGACGGCGAATGGCGCGGTCTCAAGGTCAACGCCATTACGCGCCGCTTCTAACACCGCCAGCATACGGCGTGCGATGCGCGTTTGGTCAGCGGGGCTGTAACGTTCAAAACGCATGGGAAGTTCTGCATAATCGACAAACAGCAGTCCGAAGACACCTTCTTCATACGTTTTGCGATACGGATGTCCGAAGTCAAACTCAATGATATCGGTGGCGCTAAGCGGAATCTTCACTATTGGCACAACTTCATCGACATCAAATTGATAGACGTGTGCTTGTCCATCATCTATCTCAGGACGTGGGTCTAGCACGAGAATCCGATAAGGATGTGCATCCTGGGCTATCAAACGCCCGCGCCGCCAATAAGAGGGTAGACTTTCCAATGTAGGGGGAGTTTCATGTAAATAATCGACTTCGACAAAAACAATTCCTTGTTCCAGAATGCTCTGTCGTTTATTCAAATAGTATTCGTCATCCTGTCCACCCGGTTTGTTAGAAGGCGAAAGCAGTTCTATCCAACCTACGGGTTTACCACGATCCTGTCTTCCCGCAGCATAAATACCTATCGCTCGATAAGGCTTCTCAGAAATAACGCTGCGCTGTAAGGCTTTATTGAGGGGCATCAACAATTCAGCCGTATCTGTGCCATGTCGGACAGTCGGCTGCGTTGTTCGTATCACATCCGTATCGTAAATCGTGACATCCGATTTTGGTCGCTCGACATCATCATTTTCTTCACGGCGAATCTGAAGGGAATGTTCCAGCCCTGTCGTGTATCCCATCGGCAAAAGCTGAATCCGCAAAGCGTTGCTGATGTTGACAATAGAGGATGTGTGAAATTCTTCCCATCCTCCCATAGACTGCCAATAGCTGTGCAAATGTGCGTTAATCCCCAAATACTGATTTTTGACCGAGCGCACAGGTGACATTTGAGCTTATCCTCAACATATTGGCTTGTCTTTCATTATAGCATTTTGCGCCTACAGCACCTTCAAGTAGTCCTCCCTGGAAATTGGGGGTAAATTCATATGAAAATTAATACCAATCTGACGTTGACAACCTACAATTTGGACTATAATAAATGTGAAATTTATCTCCGAAAAAGTTGGTCACTTGTAAAGTTCAGTCCATTCTTTCAGCAACCCAGGTTTTTTCACAACTAATCAATCGGATTAGTTGTTTATGTTGAACGCCAAGGAGCGTCTAAAATCATGAAAATTGAAATCGAAAAACAAGCGCAGCAGACCGAAGAACCTCCCTCCGAAGAACCCCCCTCTAGTACGAAACTCCGCGCGCGCAAACCGTTCACCAGAACCCCGCGTCCGGCGCTATGGGCAAATGTTCCCGACGAGAAATGGGATGACTGGCGCTGGCAACTAGCAAATCGTCTCAACTCTTATGAAGAGTTAGCGAAAATCATCAACCTCACCCCTGAAGAAATCGAAGGCTTAACGGCAGAAGATAAATTTCGTGTCGATGTCACGCCGTACTTTGCCAGCCTTATCGACCCGGACGACCCCTATTGTCCTGTCCGTCGTCAGGTGATTCCTCTGGGACGTGAACTGCGCGCGTTTGAAGGCATGATGGAAGACAGCCTCGCCGAAGACAAGCACAGCCCTGTGCCGGGACTTGTCCATCGCTACCCTGATCGTGTGCTCATGCTGGTGACAACCCAGTGCGCGTCATACTGCCGCTACTGCACACGCAGCCGTATCGTGGGGCAGCCGGGGCAGACCTTTAGCAAAAGTGATTTTGAGTTGCAGCTAGACTATCTGCGCCGCACGCCGCAGGTGCGCGACGTATTGTTAAGTGGCGGCGACCCACTGGTGATTGCGCCCAAGATGCTGGAGCACATTCTCGCCAGCCTGCGCGACATTGAGCACATCGAAATCATCCGTATCGGCAGCCGTTTGCCCGTATTTTTACCGCAGCGCATCACCGACGAATTCTGCGAGATGATTAAGCAGTATCATCCGGTATGGATGAACATTCATGTCAATCATCCTAAAGAGATCACACCGGAACTGAGCCGCGCGCTGGACAAGCTGGCGAATGCGGGTGTGCCACTTGGCAACCAGAGCGTGCTGCTGGCAGGCATCAACGACAGCGTGAACATCCAGCGCGAACTGGTACATAAGCTCGTGCGCAATCGCGTGCGTCCCTACTACCTGTATCAGTGCGATATGGTGAAAGGCGCGGGACACTTCCGCACAACGGTATCAAAGGGTATC
>CALMZT010000791.1 GCA_937870805.1 uncultured Chloroflexota bacterium | reverse complement strand
TGATGAGTGGTAGTTCTTCAGGGATTTGCACATGCAAGTTGACGGCTTTAGCTCCAAGCAGACCCTGAGCCGCAGCGGCAACCGCCTGGGCTTCTTTCGTCAGGTTCACATCATGTTCCAGGAACAGCTTGAGCGCGCCAGCTTCGATCTTGGAGATGTCGAGCACATCGTTAATCAGGCTCAACAGATGTTGTCCGCTGTGAACGACCTTATTCAGCATGTCCACCTGTTCCGCATTGACCGAACCCACCATGCCTGTCGCCACAAATTGCGTAAAGTTCAGAACGGCATTGAGCGGCGTGCGCAGTTCGTGGGACATGCTGGCAAGGAACTGCGATTTCACGATATTCGCCTTTTCAGCATCCTCACGTGCCTGCTGCGCTTCGGCATACAGGTTTGCATTGCGGACAGCAACGGCGATCTGTTCCGCCAGTGTGCTCAGAACCTTGATGTCTTCGGCGGCGAATCGGTCCACCTGTTCAGCTTGTAAGTCCAGTATGCCGATCAACTCATCGCCCGCCACCATCGGCAGTGCCACTTCGGAACGGGTGAGCGGCAGCAGCGGATTGACAAAATGGTTCGGAGACAGGCTGACATCATTGCTCACCTGTGGCTGGCGCAAATAGGCAGAGCGCGGCACTAACCCATGATCGTCAATGTGGAACTGCTTGTTTTGACTAACCATCTTCGGTCCCGCTTCCCCTGTTCCCGCATGGAGACGCAGGATTTGAGAGTCTTTGTCAAGCAGAAACACAGAGACGTGATACAGGTTGAACCCTGAACGAGTCAGTTCCGTAAGCTGCGGAAGCAAGCTCGGCAGGTCTAAAACCTGATTAACCTGCTGTGCCACTTCGGCGGCGATGTTGAGATCACGAGTACGATCTGCAACACGTTCCTCCAATGTATTTACGAGGTTTTTGAGTTCGCTGCGCCGTGCATTGAATTCCGTAATCAGGTACGTCAGCGCGCCGCTGAGGAGCAGGATAGTCACGGCGAATGCGATAGAAGCGGAGTAGGGCGACCCAAAGGCACTCGTCGGAGGCAGCGGCGATACTAAGCTGCGACTATTGCCCCATATCGACCCAACGGTGTAGAGGACAATCAACAGAACGGCAAGATTGCGCGTGCTGCGCGCCGGGAGGAGCATAGCACCAAGGATCAGGGCAAGGAATGCGGCGATAAAGGTGCCGGGCAACCAGTAGCCTACCTGAATGATATTGATGGCGAAGAACAAAACCCCGAAAAGCGTGATAATCCACGCAGCTAGATAAATTTTGCCCTTGTTCACGGCGAGTTGAGCAAGGACAGTCAGTGCGATCACGGCTAAAAATTGCGGCAGGCGTTCGAGCGCACCCAGACTGATCGATTGGATGATCAGTACACTCATGGCGAAAAGCACAATCACGACCATACCGCGAATGGTGCGTTCCCGGAACATCTCATCTGGATTCGTGGATTGCGGTTTCAACCAGCGATTTGTAAGACGACTAACAAAATCCTTCATACGTATCCCCTAACACTTTTAACTTTGAGTTTCTAGCCCGTATTGCTGGCTACAAAATCAAGCATACGAGGAAATGACCGAGGGCATAAGCTGGTAGTGCGAATAGTCTTTTTTCAGAGTTACTAGCTGGATAGCTATCTAACTGGATAGGGGTTAAATGGGATGAAAAAGTGGAGAGCAGCAGTCTCAGACGTTCAGGCAAATAGCGCGCGGGTAATTTCCGGCGAGAGAGCAAGGTTTCCAGAATTCACAAGGCGAATGGTAGTCTCTAACCCCTCTAACGCGAAAGGTTTCAGTAAGTAACCATTGACACCATTCTGGAGTAAAAGCCGCACTTGTTCGACATCGACAGAGGTGGCGAATATGATGATTCTAGGCTGTGGGCAGTGTCTTCGTAACTCTCGAATCAACGGGATCAGCGAGTGAGGTTCATCAGCCACTTCCAGCAGGATGAGGTGCGGCTTTTGTTCATGACATAACTGCATGGGGCTGTTTTTGTGAGTGGCGCAATCTAACAACTCGATGTCTTTGCTGGATTGCAAGACTCGTGTGATTGCCTGAAAAAATTGTTTCTGTCCAATATATAGGGTGCGAATGCTTGTCATGAAGGGTTGCTTTCCGGGTTCATGGTGCCCTTCAGACATTGTATCCATAACAACAGCGCAAAATCAGCTAGTGAGAAGGATAGTTTTTCACCTAGTCAACTGGTTAGTTTTTTTTCGATTGCCAGCGCCACCGCTTCTACCCGCCCATTGACGTTGAGCTTCCCCAGTATGCCGCGCACGTGGAATTTCGCCGTAGCTTCGCTGATCGTGAGCATTTGCGCGATTTGTTTGTTACTATGCCCTTTGACCATCAGCGCGAGAACTTCCGTTTCGCGCTGGCTCAAACCATAGTCGTGTTGAGGCTCATGGGCTTCGGACTTAGGCTGGAGCAGAGCCTGAGTGACTTCTGCTGAAAAAACGGTTTTGCCGCTGTGAGTGGCACGGATAGCATGAGCCAGATCAGCCAGTGGTGAATTCTTCAACACGTAACCTGCCGCGCCCACCTTCATCATCGCGCGCACGGTGTCTTCGTCACCAAATGAGGAGAGAGCAAGGATTTTGATCTGTGGATAACGTTCATGAATGGCGCGCGTCCTTCAATCCCATCCATCCCTGGCATAATCACGTCCATCAGGATGAGGTCAGGCTGATGCTCGGCACATAACTGAATTGCTTCGATGCCGTTGCTGGCATGGGCGACTAGTTCCAGATCATCATAGGTATCGTTGATGACTCGCAGCGCACGATGTACCTGACTGTGGTCATCAACGAGCAGGATACGAATGGGCGTGCTCATAACGGACTCCGCAGAATAACCTCTGTACCCTGGGCGATGTGGCTGTCAATGAGTAGTTCTGCTTGAATTTCCTTCGCTCGTTCGCGCATTATGCTCAGTCCAAAATGATCGGCGGCAACACTATCGACATCAAATCCCCGACCATCATCTTTTATCCGTAGTTCGATGAAACCATGAGTACGCTGAAAATCTAACGATACCCGTTTTGCCTGCGCGTGCTTACTGATGTTATTCAAGGCTTCCTGTGCCACTCGGTAAAACACAATCTGTGAACTGGCAGGAAGGAGCGCCTTATAGTTGAGTCTTTTCTCAACTTCAATCTGCGTTTTGCCCGTAAAAACGGTGCAGAGCTGCCCTAACAAGACACTCAATTCGGTGCGTGTTAGCGCTTCGGGGCGCAGTTCGATCAACAGTGAGCGCATTTCTGCCATCGCCCCATGCGTAAGTTGCTGCAATTCCTGTACATAATTATGTACTTTGTGTGGATTCTTTTCCATCATCTGCGGCAGGGCATCAGCGATAGTGTTGGCAGAAAATAAGGTCTGTGAGACGGAGTCGTGCAGTTCGCGTGCAAGCCTTTGGCGCTCTTGCAGCGCGGCAATCGTTTCAGCGTGTTTATATAGGTGTGCATTCTGGATGGCAATCCCGGCTTGCAGCGCGAAGATCTGTAGATAGTTTATGTGGTTTTGCGTAAAGAAGTCTGCTTGGCAGTTACCTAAGTTGATAAAGCCGATGACCTCTTGTCCAACCGTAATCGGCAGCCCCAGGAACGATTTAATGGCGAAGCCATCTTTGGAAAGACGAACCATCTTTGGATCGTGCGTGATATCACCGACCAGCACAGGTTGGCGGGTTTCCATCATGAGATTGGGATAGTACGCGCCTTCCAGCGGAACCCGCCTTCTGACTGAACCAATTTCAGCAGAGTTCCCCAGATAGGTACGTCCACCTAGCACCAGTGCTTCATTACCCTCAATAATCATGATGTTCGACAGATCATGCTGTACGACGCGCTGTAGATTGCTCAGGATGTGGTTGACGACTTCATCAAGTTGCAGTGTGCTGGTCAGTGCCATCGCTGAGTCGAGTAAGGCTTCTGCTAAAGTCCGCTGCTCATGCTCTGCCTCTTGCGCGCGCTTGAGTTCGGTGATGTCGACAATTTCCGCAAGCCACGCTGATTGCCCAGAAAACTGGAGTGCCTGAATAGACAGCATTCCTATATGAATATTGCCGTCAACTGTGCGGTAGCGAAGTTCAAAGCCTTTCACCCCCCTTTCTGTCCGAAGGAGTTGCCGGATGTTAATTTGATCCTCAGGGTCAACATAAAAGTTGGTAGCAAGATCAACTGACGGGATATGTGTATTATTCCCAAACATCGATGCTGCAACGGGGTTCACGTACAGCAGGTTGTAGCTGTCGTCGATCACGACCATCGCAATCGGAGAGGTTTCGAGGATTACACGCAGTTGGCTTTCGCTCTGCCGCAGTGCGATTTCTACCTGCTGCCGTTCATGGATTTCATGCTGAAGCTGTGCATTCGCTTGTACCAGTTCAGCCGTGCGTTCAGCGACCCGCTGCTCCAACTCCTCGTTCAGCTTTTGAATCCGATCCTCATTGCGTCTCCGTTCCATCGCATTGAGAAAAATTTCCCCCACCACCTTTAACAGGTGAACAATTGCTGGATCAAGCTGCTGTGCTTCGCTCCAACTGATCGAGACAAACCCGAATAACTGCCCTCGGTCAAAAATCGGAATGACGTTCAATGCCTTCAAATGGAACGATAACAAGAGCTGCCTTAACTCACTCTCAGGCGCAGCGTGCATATCGGGTACGGTGATTGTTCCTCCGCGCGCGAGATGAGGGAGGAGCATTGAGGCGTCAGGTATGGGAGCAATTGACGGAAACTCAAGCGTTAAGTCAGGTCGCTGCCACGCGAAAAGGGCTTCAAACGAGGTCAAATCCGTGCTTAAACGGTTGATCGATGAACGCGCTGCACCTAAAAAGAGCACAATTTCCCGCAGCGCCTGAATAATTGTGTCGTCCATCTGCTCGATGGGCAGGTTAATAAAGCGCGTTGCCAGTGTGATCAGTACTTGTTGGAATTCAAGATGATACTTGAGATGCGTTTGCTCCATAGCGATACTCTCTCAGTCCGGGTATCTGGTCTGACTTCTATTGTAATGTAATGAATATTGAGCATGGTAAAAGCTTACATTTTTTCATCTCCGGGTTAAACAATTACACAAAAACGATCAGTTTTAGACATAGGTATGCATTAAAAATGTCGTTTTTTCGTCAACGATTATTACTGAAACTCACTGTATAATGGATAACAAGACTTATATTACACTAGGTTATCAGCGAATA
>CALMZT010000790.1 GCA_937870805.1 uncultured Chloroflexota bacterium | reverse complement strand
GAAGCAACCGCTTTTGGGACGCGCATCATTATTGAAGCCTTTGAGAATCGCGGCATTCCGGTGAAAGAATTAATCGCAGCCGGTGGTTTGCCGGAGAAAAACGCGCTGCTGCGCCAAATTTATGCCGATGTAACCGGGCGTTCGTTCAAGCTGGCTGGTTCAGCCCAAGCCCCGGCAGTCGGATCAGCCATGCACGCAGCCGTCGCGGCGGGCCTGTACCCCGATATTCAGGCGGCGGCGGAAAAAATGGGCAAGCTGAAAGCTGAAATCGTCACGCCGATTCCAGCCAATCAAGCGGTGTATGACCAACTGTATGCCGATTACAAAACGCTGTATGACTATTTTGGGCGCGGCACGAATGATGTCATGAAGCGGTTGAAAGCTATCAAACGCGCGGCTAAAGGCGAGGCATAAGTCGATAGTCGTTAGTCTCTAGTCATTAGTCGAAAAACATCCTGTTTGGTCGTTACTGAGAAACATATATTAAGGACGTTTAATTGAACGTCTCTACAAAAATTAGTCGTAGCGCGTGATTTTTGGATATGAACCAAAAGGAAGCATAGGATAGAGGTGTAACAGGATGCAGGTCAGAATCAAGCGGTTTCTACTGTTAGTTGTAATGTGTGGATTGATGCTGCCGGGGACACTATTTGCGCAAACGGATGATGCGGCGCGGGATGTGGTGTTGAATGCGGTTCAGGATACCATCGCCCTGAACGGTTATCATATGAAGATGAAATACAATTCGCTGATTCAAATTACTCAGACAGATGGTTTGGTCACCAACACCAATACCATCCAAACCTTCGAGGGCGGTGTTGCGCAAAACGGTGACCGTCAATTCACGCGCCAGACGCAAACTGCCGATACTTTTGAGAATGCAATGGAAACGCCGCCCTTTGTGGTCGAACAGATTGTCAGCGGCGGCGTGAACTACGTGAACTTCCAGACAGCCGGTACGATTTATGAAGATATGCTGGATATTCAACCGGGATGGTGGGAATACGACCACCTGGTCGAATCGGTTGACAGCGCGGTTACGACGAGTGTGATCCAGCAGTTTGTCCAGACCGAGACACCGCTCGAAGCCGTTTTCCGTGACAATACCGTTCTTGCCGCTGCGGAGGTCGAACCAGAGGTTAGCGATGGCGTAAACCTGCGCGTGTTCGATATCGAGTTGGATGCGCTGCAACTGCTGCTGGCGGAGAGCGGGGATTTGCTGGCGGCGAGTGAGGTCACAGCAACTTACCGGCTGTGGATTGGCGCTGATGATGGTCTGGTGTATCGGGGCAAAGGTGAGCAGCGATCCGTTATCCCGTATGCAACCGGCGGGTCAGACAGCGATCCCGATTTTGATATGGATAACAGTGGAACGGTGGAATTTAGCATTTCGCAGCATGGCGAATCGGTAGAGATCACGCCGCCTGACGCCGATCTGCTGAACGAGTAAAACATGGAAACACGGACTATTGCAGCACAAAAATCTAACGTAAAGGCTTGCAACGAAGCATCATACAATAGCCCTATCTATGTAAATAGAAGAGGGCAATATGCGCACTAAAACAACTGGTCTGTTGATAGTTCTCCTGACGACAACTCTAATGAGTGTACTTGGGTCAGTAAAGGCAGATTACAACGCTCGTGAAACAGTCTTAACTGCTGTAGAGAATGTGATCGCTCTTGAAGGCTATCATTTAAGCATCAAATATTACTATATACCTAAGAAAATAGGTGAGGACGGAATAGTCAGTGAACGGCATTCGATACAAAAAGTTGATGGAGATGTTGCTCAGAATGGCAACCGCAGGCTGATCCGTACCGTTCAATTTGGCGATACCCTTGATGAGGCATTGAGAGCTTCGCTGATTCAGATTGAACAGCTTATGTTTGAAGGCCAGCTATATCTGAATTTTCAAGCACCAGCCACTGCTCAACAAACGCAGTACGGGTTAGATAGAGGATGGTGGCGTTCTGAAGATTTGATTATGGCTGTTGAAGACCCGAACATTCGATCCATTGTTAGAGAGCAGAGCCAGGTGGATGTCATTCTGGAAACACTCTTCCGTGACATAAATATTTTGAATGTGGAAGAGGTTGAGCAAGAAATCATTCAGGGGCAATTGATGCGTGTGTTTGATGTCGAGTGTGATGCCTTGCGGTTGTTATTAGGATCGC
>CALMZT010000789.1 GCA_937870805.1 uncultured Chloroflexota bacterium | reverse complement strand
CAGACGGACATCACCCCATAACGATGTCATACTCCACCTTTCTGTTATCCCCTTCATTTTACTCGCTCCACTTGTGGCTAACCTATAGCCGCCAGCGGAGAAAGGGAGCAAGCCAAAAACGACTGCCTGGAAGCCCCGCTCCAGATATGGGGAGGGATGTAGAGTGGGATGTAGAGAGTTCACACTTGGTTATGCACACCCCTCAATCAAATAACTGATGTTACGCAGGCTTATGGTCAAATGAAAACGGAATGACACAATGTAAGCGGTAGATACTTTTCAATCCAGTCAAATCGAAACGGAGTATTTTCCAGGTGGGCGTGGAAAGCACCCCGCAAATCGCCGATGTGGCGATAATTCACCAGATGACCCACCGCCTCGCGGGTCAGTTTCCAAACATGTTCCTGCGGATTCAAGTCAGGACACCCCGCTGGAAAATACAGCATGTCCAAACGGGGATGCTGCTCAATAAATTGTCGGGCTTGACCTTTGTGCCAGGGAGCGCGATCCCACACGATCAGGATCATCCGCCCGGGTAGACAACTGAGGATATGTTCAAGGAAATGGATGGTATGCTCGGCATCCAGTTTGGGCAGCGACAAAGCCATCTCCTGACCACTCAGCACATCCAATGCGCCATAGAAATGCAGATGATCGCGTTGGGGACTCACCCAGACGATAGGCGTCTGTCCGATAGGCGACCAGACCCGTGTCAGTGTCGCTTGTAAATAGGCACTCATTTGATCCAGCGCCAGAATAACCCCATCGGGATGATCCTGCCGAAAATCGCTCACTTTTTTTCGAGTTCTGCCTCAAAGTCGGCAATATCGGCTTCAGAGGGGCGTGACTGGTAAGCGCCAGCGGCTTGTTGATAACTGAACCCACAAGCATGAAACAGGTTGCGATAGGAACCCTTGTCCGCATACACCACCCCATACCACTGTTCGACCACCTGATCCAGGTCGCTGACGGTCCAGAACTGCCCCTGACTGATCCGCAGGCTGGCGGCGATAACCTGATCGGGACGATAGCTATGCAGGCGCTGCTGCAAATCAAGCTGCTGTTCAGCGCTCAACTTGCGGGCATTGTAGGCACTGCCAGCATGAGGCGCGCTCAACCCCGCCAGTCCTTCTGCCCGATACCGCCCTGTCCATCGCCGTAAACTGCTTGCGCTGCATCCGGTCACATCCTGAATGTCAGACACGGCTCGTCCGCTGCCATACAGCCGAACCGCCTGCAACCGTTTCACTTCAGCACTATCCCGGCTGCTACTTTCCCGCCGTCGAAATGCCCCGATTTCTCTATCACTGAGTTGAAAGGTTCGTTTCGCCATTGCTTGAGTTTATCATTATATCAACTCGTTTTCATCTCTCCATTAGAAGAATATCAAACGCTTCTTAGAAAACATCCGTCAAATCATCCGAGACCACAAACAAATCTCAACCGGAAACCTGATACTCCTGCTCAATCGTGCTATCCAAGGATGGGTAAATTACCACCGCCATATTGTCAGTAAAACAACATTCGCAAAAGTTGACCGCGCTATTTTCGAAGCACTTTGGCGATGGGCATGTCGCAGACATCCCAACAAAGGAAAACGATGGATTCGAGAACGGTACTTCAAAACCGAGGGCAATCGCCAGTGGGTGTTCTATGGTGAATACAACGGAAAAGATCACTTGCTCGGATGAGCAAGTGATACACCCATTCGCCGCCACATCAAAATACAAGGCGAAGCTAATCCATACGATCCCGCGTGGGAAATGTACTTCGAGAAACGCCTTAGCGTTAAAATGCTGGGTAATATCCGAGGTAGGAAACAATTCCTGTCCCTCTGGAAAGAACAAAATGGCATCTGCCCTGTCTGCAACCAACCCATCAAGCAAATCACCGGGTGGCATAATCATCATATCATTTGGCGACTACGTGGTGGAACAGACAAAGCGGACAATCGGGTATTGCTACACCCGACCTGCCACTTGCAAGTTCACAGCCGAGATTTGTACGTAGAGAAGCCGCGTCCTAAACAAATAGGGCGTTCATAAAGGCTTGAGCCGTATGAAAGGAAACTTTCATGTACGGTTCTTAGGGGAGGGGGTCGGTGGCAACACCACCTCCTTACCCGACAGTTCGGAGATGTAACGGGGTAAGGCGAGGCAAGCAGGGCGAACACACAGGTTCTCAAGCATCAAAATAACGCTTAATGGATTGATCTGTGCCCGGAATGCATTCCCGAAAACCGCTAAAATGCCCTCCCATTGCTGTCCACTTCAGTGGACGTGGCACTGCGGCAGCCGGAGACTTCAGTCTCTGGCGAGGGCAACGCAAGCGTTAAGACCTATCTTGATGCCTGAGAACACACAGGTTCGCCCCTCCACCACAAACATGCTATTCCAGCGGCTGCAACGCTTCAATCGCCGGAATCAGCGCTTGCGTCGTCAGGTCGTCAATTTCGCTCGGAGTAGCAGTTAACTGCACCACATACGTCAGCCCGTCGATTTCAGCAACACCGAAAGCAGTCGCTTGTCCAAGTAGTTCCATTTGGTACACCGACCATGTTGCCGCGTCCGTCTCGATGACCATCGGATCAGGCAGTTGTCCTCCCGCTTGCATCGTCATGCTTTGCAGGAAGGTGGCGGCGTCAATCGGCACGATCAGGAATGCCAACACTGTATCGTTGCTGCGCGCGAAGACCAGAATGGTAAGACCGCCCGTGCTCTGCGTGCTTTCCTGCCAGCCATCGGGCACGACGCCGCTGATGCCAATGTCTTCGTTCGTGAATTCAACGAGCGTCAGCGCTTCGCCGGGGATGACGAAATCGACGGACGGCGCACTCAGCACGCATGAGCCATCCGGTGAGGCATTGGGATCATCAAGGAACGCGAGTGCAATGCTGCTCGCGCATTCGCTGGCGGGAATCGCGCCATGTCCCACAGCGGGTATCAGGAAGTACGTGCTGTTGGACAGCGAAGCTGCCGCTGTTTCTGCCCAGGAGGGTGCTGTGATCGGGTCGTATTCGCCTGCCATCACCAGCGTCGGGATGTCGCTGGTCACAGGTTCATTCTCGACAGCATCCGCCGGGGTCACGCTCCATATGCTGCACAGCGCGAACGTCGCTGTGCCAAATGAGGTACTTTGTACGAGCGACTGTAAGGCTTCCGGTAAGTCGGCGTTGATGCTGATGACATCTTCGGGCGTGGAGAATGGCACTTCTTCGGCGCACTCTACCGCATTGTACATGCCGTTCGAGATGACATCCTGCTGGAACAGCAGCAGCGTAATCATCGTGCTGAAGAAAGAGAAGTCACCGTTGCTGGCGTCATAAATCGCTTTCGGCAGCGACGGGATCAGATCTGCCGAATAGAGCGCCTGAAACGTCAAGCCGACCAGCGAATCGCCATTCAGCAGCGCGGGCAGCACGTCACCCAGATTAACGATGTCCACGACATCCAGACTGGCAGGCGCTTCGTTGAGCGCAGCGACAGTTTCGTAAAACACCGTTTCAAGATCGGGGAATGCTGAATTGCATGTCTCGTCTGCCTCGCAGCCCGCGAACAGTGTTTGCAGCGCACGGTTGAAGTTCACCGTTGCGCCGAACAGCGTTTCCTGCGGCGGGTACACGGAGTCAAGAATCACACTGCGCACGCCTTCGGGGTAGTCGCGCATGACGGTCAACGCTAAGCGCGTGCCGTAGGAAATGCCGTAGAGGTTGACTTCATCGTAACCCAACGCCTCGCGCAGCATTGCCACATCGGCGGCATTCTGCGCGCTGTTAAACAGGCTTAAGTCAATGCCCTCCTCTGTCAAGCGATCATGGCACTGTTGATAAGCGTCGAGTGTCATTTGATTCAGCGTGTCCGCTGTGAGATCATCGTTGAGCGTGTCGTAGGTGAGTTGGCTGATTTCGGGACAGTCGAGCGCGGGTTCGGAGAAGCCCACGCCGCGCTGATCGAAGACAATGACGTCGCGTTCTTCGACAAACGGCGCGAAAAGCTGCTCAAAAGTGAAGTCGATAAATTCCAGTGCGCTGCCGCCGGGACCGCCTTCGAGGTAGATCACTGGATCGGGCGCAGGATTGTCACCGTTCGCGCGGAACACGGCGACGGCAAGGCGGTAGGTCTCGCCGTTGTCGGGATTATTGTGGTCAGCGGGCACAGTGAGCCAGCCGCATTCGGGGGATTGTCCGGGTACAGAGTTAAACCAGCACTCGGTGGGTTCAAAAGGCGAGTCTTGTGCCAGTGTGGGGGTGAGGGTCATCCCCAATACTAGAACGGTCAATAGCAGGAAGATTTTACGCAAGATCATTTCTCCTGAATATCGATTGAAATATTTCTATCTGCGCTTACCATAGCACGCACAATATCGTGCGTCAACGGATAGTCCTATTAAATTTGATAGAGATCGTCGAGGCTGCCGAATTATTGGGGGAATAGGGGTACACAAGCAAGTGTATGATAAGAAAAATGTGATTTTGCAGAGATATGTCAAAGCACCGTAACATAGCTCGTTCAGCTAAACCTAAACCTGACCTTTGGATGCGCCTCATTGTCATCACAAAATGGGGAATAGGGATTACCGCAGGTATTGCCTTATTGATCGCTATATGGGCGCGCACATTTGGTCAATCTAATTTTGACGCCTATCACGCTGGCTTAGCAATTATTGGGACTGCTGTAAGTTTATTGGCGCTGTTGGTCTTTGCTCTATTCATGCAAGTTTTAGCAGAGAAGTGGCAGCGAGTTCGAGTGTGGATAGCACGTAGACAGATAGCACAGCCGCCGCTTCCAGAACACTATACGATTGGCGATGATGGCGAGATTGTTGAGGTCGATACGAAGCGTAAACGCTCTAAAGAAGCTACACCAACGCTAACTGATGTGGTGTAAAATGAGCATAAGGGAATAGGAGTGAAAAGCGATGTCCACAATTGGGAATATGACCCTAGAGGAATTGAAACAATTGATCAACGAAACAGTAGATGAACGCCTCAAGCGGCTGTTCGGTGAATTCGAGATTGATGAGAACGAACTCTTTCCTGACGAAGAACCAGATACGCGCACATGGGAAGAAGTGAAAGAATCCATCAGACGCAATCGTTGGACGCCACCGCCGGGCGCGAAATCGTCTCTCGAACTTTTGCGGGAAGATCGGGATAGCTGATGACGACATATGTTGTCGATGCCAGCGCTGTGATCGAGTATTTGGTGAGCGGATCGTATACGGTAAACGCTGATGCATTATTCAACAGATTGAGTCCCGTAGACACTATAGTTGCGCCAGAGTTTTGTCTACTTGAATGCACCAATGTAATTTGGAAGCACGTTCGTTTTCAAGGGATGTCACGCCAACAGGCAGACAAAACTCTACGTGATTTGCGTGCGCTGCCTCTCAAACGTGTACCTACAAAAAGTGTACTCCATTATGCTTTAGAAATAGGTCTTAAATACCAGCTAGCAGTTTATGATTCAGCTTACGTTGCGCTTGCCAAGCGCTCGAACTATCCTCTGATTACTGTTGATCAGCCACAAACACGCGCGGCGACGGCAGAAGGTGTCACCCTGAAGCCAATCACCGATTTCAAGCTATAGTTCCACCTCGTCCAGTGAAATTAATCCCTGCTTCAGCGCATACAACACCGCCTGCATCCGATGTGCCAGTTGCAGCTTGGTCAAAATGTTGCCGACGTGCGTTTTGATGGTTTCCTCGCTCACCACCAGCATATCCGCGATTTCTTTGTTGGTTCTGCCTTGTGCCAGTTGGCGCAGCACTTCCATCTCGCGTTCAGTCAGCGCGTTTTGGGCGTTTTTGCGGCTGCCGCGCATCAGTTCTTGCAGCACCGTTCCGGCAATCGAAGGGTCGAGCGTCGATTGATTGCGCGCCGCCGCCCGTACCGCCCCCAACAGCACTTCCGGCTCAGCGTCCTTTTTCACGTAACCCAACGCCCCCGCACGCAGCGCCGCCACGACACGAGCATCATCGGTGTACGCCGTCAGTACAACGATGCGGGTATGCGGCGTGACCACGCGCACACGGCGAATGGTCTCCACGCCGTCAATGCCGCCGGGCATCAGCATGTCCATGACGATCACATCCGGCAGCCACTTTTCGAAATTTGCCAGCGCTTCCTCGCCGCTGGAGGCTTCTCCGACGATGCCAATATCGGGGAACGCCTCGAAATAGCTGCGAATGCCTTGCCGCACGACTTTATGATCGTCTACGAGCGCTACACGGATTTTGTTCATGGTAAAGTCCTAGTTTTTCGTTATTGGTTATTCATTTTTAGTTCACAGTTATCAGTAGAAATCAGGATACAGCGAGCATATTGTAGAGATAAAACTGATGACGCGCTGCTAATCGCTCACCGCTAATCGCTTGCGCCACTGGCGATAGTACCACGTTTCGCCTGCGTGTGAGATGGTGATGCCCAACACCGTTAAGTCGGCAAATGTTGTCAGCCAGCCGTCCATGTTCAGCAGCCCATCTAACGTAAACAGCGAAGGGATGCGGCTCCAACTCAAGGCGACGGTAATGAACACCAGCGCGCCAATCGTGAACCAGTTCGAGAGATTTTGCCGCCATTTGCTGTCTATCTCCTGCTTCAATTCGGCGGGAGCCAGCGACTGCAAATAGCGATCATATAAACTGTAGACCTGAATGAGTTCATAAATCATCGGCACGGCAAATGCTCCCGCCAGCGCAATCGCAATCATGATGCCTTCAAACGAGCCGCTTGCCAGTGGAATGACGGGAACGAACACGATGCACGCGCCATACATGACCGTTAAGCCACGATGCACATGATAGCGATACTTATACGCGACAGTGCTTTCATTGCCTTGACTGACGATCAGTGGCTTGATAACTTGCCACCCGTAGCTAAAAGCACCTACCACTGCTGAGATCAAAACTGCCGCAGTGATCTGAAAGCCGAGAGCAATTTGCTCATGCGACAACCCTAACAGCGAACCAAAACGTCCCTGTCGGGTCACCAGCGCCAGCGCCACGATAGATAAAAGCGTCCCCGCCCAGCGCGCCGCAATCGCCCGGTTGAGTACCTTGCGTGTGTGCGGACTCATGATGGATTCGTCGGTGCGTGGCGCTTCCGGCTTGACCAGCGGGATACACATGCGCAGTGTCGCGCCTTTGCCGGGCTGGCTTTGCACATCAACAGTGCCGCCTAAACGGGATGCGCGCGCGCGCATGTTGCCTAAGCCCATGCCAGAAGCGGGGGAGTTGATGTCGAAGCCCTGCCCGTCGTCGGTGACTTCAAGGTAGATGTAGGGGAGGGCTTCAGCGGGCAAGATATGTCTTGCCCCTACAGCATTTTCGCTCACTCCAAAGCGCACGTTGACGTTCTGCGCGCGGGCGTGGCGCGCGACGTTGCCCAACGCTTCCTGCGCGATGCGGAAGATGCTCTCCTGCGCGCCGATGGGCAGCCGTTCGTCAGGCGGCAGTTCACTAAAGTCTGTCGCCACCTGTGCGCCCGTTCGATAGCTCAACGCTTCGCATTGGTCGCGCAGCGCCTGGATTAAGCCGACTTTTTCCAGCGGTGCGGGACCCAACTGCTGTAACAGCGCGCGCATCTCGACCATCGCTTCTTGCGCGCTGCGCCGCACATCGTTCAGCGCCGATTTTGCGCCTTCAGGATCATGTTCCCAACGGGCTTGTGCGGCTGCTGCGCTGATACCCACACTGAAAATTTGCTGCTTGATCGAATCATGTAGATCACGCGCGAGGCGGTTGCGTTCTTCCTGAGCTGCTGTCGTGACGACCTGTTGCACCAGCTGTTCGCGCAGCGTGCCTGTATCACGCTCACGCGCCAGCAGTTTGTCGATCTGTGCCACGAGCATCTTGAGAGGATAGCGCCCGCCAATGTTCGCGGGAATCGACAGCCCTTCGTTCAGCCGTTTCAGTGCCGTTTCAACTAATTCCAGATCGTGCCGCACATATAAGCCGGCGAGCAAGCCAAGCGCTGCCGCGATGATAACTGCCACGCCCCAACCGCGATATACGTGATCGTAGAAAAACAGCGCTGCTAAGCCTGCCAGCGCGTGTGTCAGTATGAGAGATACTGTGAGCGAAGTTTGCCGGGGAATCATCAGACTTCTTTCACCTATGCGTCTGATTTGATTGTACACCGGCTTCCAGTTTACAGCGGAGGTCATCGTTGTTTAGGCCACGCTTTGAATGTTCGAATAGATATTGCCGATGGCGGGACCTGCGAACATGAGCACGAGAATAATCATTATCAGGACAATCGCCAGTACGATGGCAAATTCAACGATGCCTTGTCCTTTTTCAGCGTTTAGACAATCAAACACAACAACATCTCCTACAACGTCCCTAGTAGATTCGAAAATACGTTTCCTACACGAGGACCTACAAACTCAAGTATCAGCAGAACACACACCGCAACAATGGCTAATACGACGGCGAATTCAACGATGCCTTGTCCTTTTTTGCTTTGCATACATCACCTCTCCTTAAGGGTCGGGGATGAGAGCGGGCGCGATCAACCACGCGACGAATACGATCAACAAAATGATTGTGATGAGCACAACGAGCATTTCGATCATTTGGCGCTTGTTCATAGTAGTCTTAGAGATTTACCACGATGTTAGAGTAGATGCACGCACAGGCTACTGGCGCAAAGAATGCAAGGATGATAATCATTACCAGCACCACAATCATGAGAATGATGGCAAATTCGACAACGCCTTGACCTTTTTGGTTTATCATGGTTTCTCCTTGGCAAAGGAGCGCCCACTAGAGTGAACGCTCCCCTGTCTCAGCCGTTAGATCTGGATGAGAATGTTTGAGAAGACATTGCCGATGGCGGGACCCAGCAGCGCTAAGATGACGATGACGACAACCGCCACCAGCACCAGAATCAGCGCGTACTCGACTAAGCCCTGCCCCTTCTCTGAACGTGGGACATATAACATGATGATTGCTCCGTACAATAAATGGGCGAGATGTACCAGCGTTTTGCCAGCACGTCTTTAGCTTACGACGGGACGCAGTGGGTGACATCGCGCGGAGTGGGGAAGCGTGTCTCCCCCGAACGAGGGAAATTTTTCTCTTGCAAATCACCGGGGTTGGAGTATACTTGGCATTAGTTCGGGCAATTAGCTCAATTGGCAGAGCGTCCCTTTGACGTGGGGAAGGTTATAAGTTCGAGTCTTATATTGCCCACATCGCAGGATCGAGAGCGTTTGGCTTATCGGAGTCAGCGCTATTGATTCCAAGAGTCCATCGGCACAGTGACTCTGGGCAAATTTACAGCGCCCTTTCGAGCCTCCACAGCCTGGGTAACAGTACGTCCCTTCAGTCGATACCCCAATATGCCTTTGATAAAGTGCGCTTTTACGCAGGGCGAAATAGCACGTCAGCGGCTGTGAGAGACGGGGTGGCGTGCTATCCTGCGGAATAAAAGCGCACTAAAAGCGCATATCGAATACATGAAGCACCGTAACCAGCTAGCTCCAGGAAAAGTCCGTCTATGACCGGAAACTTCCGCTGATAGATACGGATAAAGATGCTGCTCTTAGATAAAGCTCCTTATTGCCAGAACCGCTAAATCATTATATCATCAAGTGCTGATATGATAATGTGAGGTCATTCCCTATGCTAATGTCTTCTGAAAAACTTGAGCTTGAGTTGAAAGCCAAACTGTTTCGTGGGTTTTCTGATACCTCCCGTCTGTCCATCCTGGAGGCGCTGCGGGTTCAGCCGCTGAATGTCGGCGAGATTGTGCAGGCAACGGGACTCAGCCAGTCCAACATTTCGAACCATCTTGGATGCCTGCGTGACTGCGGACTGGTCATGAGTGAGCAGCAAGGTCGTTACACCTACTATCGTCTCGCCGATGATCGGATTGACAGCCTGCTTCGCCTGGTCGAAGAAGTGCTGTCCGATGTCGCCAAAGGTGTTTATCAATGCACACGTTATGAAGTTCCAGAAGGAGCCAACAATGATGAGTGAAAAAACATTAGAAGTTCCGGTTAAAGGGATGGACTGCGCGGAGTGTGTGGCGCATGTGCAGCACGCCATCGCTGCTTTGCCGGGGGTTCAATCCGTTGAGGTATTTCTATCGTCAGAAAAAGCGGTCTTGCGCCTCGATCCAGCCCGGGTCAGCATAACCCAGATTCGTGCGGCAGTTGCGAGCGCCGGGTACTCCGTTCCTGAGCCTGCTGAAACAACTTCCACCGAAGCGATGAGCGCCGGGTTTACACGCTCAATCCTGAGTCTGTTTGGCGTTGTTTTTGGAGCGATTTTACTCATTGTCATTGCTGGTGAGGGGTTAGGATTGTTTGAGTCCATCACAACCTCTATCCCGGCACCGCTGGGTTATCTGCTGGTCTTGATTGCAGCCTATCCCACATTTCTCAATGTTCTTCGCGCTGCCATGAAGCGCCAGGTGATCTCACATACCTTGATGAGTATTGGTGTGATAGCCGCACTGGTCGTAGGGCAGTGGGTGACGGCGGCAATTGTCGTCTTTTTCATGCGGATGGGGGATTATGCCGAACGCTTCACCACTGAGCGCAGCCGCCGCGCCCTCAAGAACCTGACGGCAATGGCACCACAGACCGCACGTATTGAGCGTAATGGACAGGAATATGAAGTACCGATTGCTGAACTCCAGATCGGCGAGACAGTCATTATCCGCCCCGGCGAGAAAATTCCAGTGGACGGCGAGGTGATTGCGGGACAGGCGACTATCAATCAAGCCACGATTACAGGCGAGTCTATGCCCGTCGAAACCGGAGTTGGCTCTAAAGTTTTCGCCGCAACCTTTGCCGAACTTGGCAGTCTGCGTGTTCGCGCGACCCATGTTGGCGCAGATACGACCTTTGGGAAAGTCATTCGACTGGTCGAAGAAGCCGAAGCGCATCGCGCTGATGTTCAACGTATTGCGGATAAGTTCTCGGCTTATTTCCTGCCGGTGGTAGCATTTATCGCCTTGCTGACCTTCCTCATCAGCCGCAACCCGCTGTCAACGGCTGCGGTGCTGGTGGTTGCCTGTTCATGCTCACTCGCCCTCGCTACGCCTATCGCTATGCTTGCTTCAATTGGTGCTGCTGCAAAAATAGGTTTGCTCATCAAGGGCGGAAAATATATCGAAGCGCTGGCGCGTGCCGATGTCGTGCTGATTGATAAAACCGGCACGCTCACTTTAGGTCGCCCGGAATTGACCGATGTAATTACCCTCAATGGTGTACCGGAAAATGAAATTCTGGCGCTGGCGGCTTCAGCAGAACGGTATTCTGAACATCCGCTGGCAGAGGCAGTACGGACGGAAGCCCGCCGCCGCAATATTGCGCTTTACGAACCACAGGCATTCGAGGCTGTTCCCGGTTTTGGTGTACGGGCGCAGATTAATGGCAGCAGCATTAGTGTCGGGAGCCGTCGGCTGTTGACACAACCTCTAGCCGTCTCGGTTGATTTGGAAGCACAGGGAAAGACCGCGTTATTTGTACAGAAAGACGGTGAAGTGGTGGGTGTTATGGGCGCGTCGGACACGGTGCGTTCAGAAATTCCGCAGGCCATCGCCGCTTTACGCAAATTGGGTATCAAGGAGATTAGCATACTCACGGGTGATAACGAGCGAGTAGCTTCCGCTTTAGCGCAGAAATTAGGCGTGAACTATCGAGCAAACCTGCTGCCAGAAGACAAAATAGCGATTGTGAAGGAGTACCAGGCTCAGGGGCATATCGTCGTGATGGTCGGTGATGGTGTAAACGACGCTCCTGCACTGGCACAGTCGAACGTTGGAATCGCAATGGGCGCAGCCGGGACTGATGTTGCGCTGGAGGCAGCGCATGTCGCGCTGATGCGCGAGGACTGGATGCTGGTGCCGGAAGCCTTCCATATTGCTCGGCGTACCATGCGAGTCGTCAAAACCAACATTGCCTTTACAGCAATTTACAATCTTCTGGGTTTGACACTGGCAGCCTTTGGCATTCTGCCGCCCATCCTAGCTGCTGCTGCACAGTCGCTTCCTGATCTGGGTATTCTTGCCAACTCATCACGCTTACTGCGGCATCGATAGTTCAAGCAGGTTGTATTGCGTAAGACGAAAAGAGGTGAGTGGCTTGTGGGCCACCCGCCTCGCGCTGTCCATCTCGGATAAATGGACAGCTTCGTGCTTACCATTTTCAGAAGGGGATTTCTTCTT
>CALMZT010000788.1 GCA_937870805.1 uncultured Chloroflexota bacterium | reverse complement strand
ATCGTTACTGCCAGCGGCGATGGCACGCTCAGGATTTGGGATGCAAGCACAGGTGAGCAGGTACGTATCTTGCAAGGGCATAGCGCATGGGTGGCTAGAGCCGTCTACAGTCCCGATGGGCGCTTCATTGTCAGCACGAGCGGTGACAATACAGCGATCATTTGGAACGCCGATGTTGAGGGCTTCGTTGACTATGCCTGCGGACAGTTGATACGCGACTTCACCGATGAGCAGCGACAGATCTTCCGAGTCGATGATGCACCAACCTGCCCACAGTTTACGGCGGAAGCGGAAGCCGAAAGTACGGAAGCACCATAATCCTTCGCGTCGTTAGATTGTTAACAAATGAGCCGCCAGGGGTTCAAAACCCCTGGCTACCAGAAAAACGGTAAGCCCACTGAAGGGGCTGGAAAGATCTATGACACAACGGCTTCCATAAGTTTCTAATGTGCTGGAATGAATAACTCGCTCCGGAACGCTCATCTCCTATTGCAACATCGGCAGCCCAAAAAGCGATGACGTTCGGCTCTCCTGAAGCATGAGTTATTTATGAAATTCGTACTTTTGGGCTTACACCCCCCTTGCCACTATTAAAAGGCATGGTATGCTAGAGTTAGCGTAGGATGCTGTCGTTCAGCCCTTTACGCTCAGGCGTTTACTCGTCTGTATCATCCGAACGAGTGTAAGGAATTTTATGAATGCCAAACGAACTCTATTGTCCGACAATATTCGAGTCGTAAACACCCGCCCCCAACATGCGGAGCAGGTGTGTAAGTTGCTGCTCCGTACCTACGGCTTCCCCGAAGGAACCCCGTACTTCAGCAATTTCTTGCGCCCCGAAGATGTCAAAAACCAGATTAAGCGCTTCCCCGAAGGTCAGTTTGTAGCGCTGCACGGTAGAAAAGTCGTCGGTATGGCGTGTACCATGCTCACCGACCATTCCCCGTATGATGAACCCCTTAGCTGGTATGAAGCCATCGGAGATCGTGGAATTCGGGCGCATAAGCCCGAAGGCACCTGACTGTATGGCGTCGAAATCGCTGTAGACCCCAACTATCAAGGTCAGGGGATAGGCAGCAAACTGTATAAAGCCCGTTTTAGACTTGCCAGAAAACTCGGCGTGTATGCCTTCTTCGCCGGAGGGATGCTAGTCGGCTATCGTGACTACCGCGATCAGATGAGCGTTGAAGAATACGCTCGGAAGGTAGCGCGTGGTGAGCTTTACGACCCGACTGTCAGCCTCCAGATGAAGCGCGGATTTCAGGCACGCGGTATTATTCGCAACTACTGCGAAGAGCCGGATGCCGATAACACGGCGATGCTCATTGTCTGGGAGAACCCGGAATTTGAGCTGGAGTATTAGCTATTAGCTATTAGTCGTTAGCTATTAGTCATTAGTCGTTAGCTATTAGTCGTTAGCTATTAGTCATTAGTCGTTAGCTATTAGTCGTTAGCTAAAGCTAAGTGAATTCGGGTTAAGCCAGCTAAAGTCAGCATCGTGAACTCGTAGGGGCACAGCATGTTGTGCCGACGTCACTAGAGACTAACGACTAGAGACTAACGACTAGAGACTAACGACTGGAGCATATCTCATGACGACGCTTGTCATCGGCGCAGGGATGGCAGGGTTAGCGGCGGCACGTCTGCTGGCGGACTCTGGTCATCCCGTGACCGTTCTTGAAGCGCGCAATCGCATCGGCGGGCGCGTGTATACCCACCGCGCCTTCTGCGACCATCCTGTCGAATTTGGCGCGGAGTTCATTCACGGTTCGAACGTTTCGACGTGGGAAATCGTGCGTGCCGAAGGGCTGCGCACGCTGCACTGGCAGAAGAAGCAGGACTCGCTCGTGCGGCTGGAAGATGGCACGTTGCATACGATGGCAGAAGCGCGTGCCATTTCGCCGGAATTCGACATGACGCGCACATGGGATTTGCCTGACGTGCCGCCTGCGCCCGACGACGAAAGCCTTGATGTGTATCTGACGCGGCTGGGCTTCACGCGCGACCAACTGCAATACGCGCGCCGTTCCTACTGCAATGCGGCGGGCGATAATCTGGAAACGATGAGCACGATTGCGGCGCTGCAAGACATGCATAAACAGGCAGGCGAAGGCGACTTCCGCATCCTCGACGGCTACGACTGTGTGCTGGCGGCTTTAGCGCGCGGACTCGACATCCGACTCAACACCGTCGTCGAAACAGTGGAGTGGAATGCGCTCCCCTTCCCCCAGCCCCTTCCCCGAACTCAGGGAAGGGGAGTCCGTGTTGTCACCAACAACGGCGTGTTTGAGGCTGAGCGTGCGCTGATGACGCTGCCATTGGGCGTGCTGCAAGCGGGACGGGTGCGTTTCGCGCCGGAACTGCCCGCCGACAAGCTCGACGCTATCCACAGCCTGCGTATGGGTCCGGTTATCAAGATGATTTATCGTTTTGCAGCGCCTGTGCTGCCGCAGGGCGTGATGGCGTTGTACAGCCGCCTGAATCCGCCGATGTGGTGGTCGCCGTCGTTTGGGCATAACCCCGATTATCAGGTGATTACGGCGTTTGCGACGGGCGATTGGGCACGCGAATTACTTGCAATGGGTGCGCGGGACGCTCTGGACGCAGGGTTACACGCGCTGCAAGTTGAGCTTGAACGCCGCGACATACAGCCCATTGACGCGCAGTTGATGAGCTGGGTTGATGAACCGTTTACGTTGGGCGGCTACAGTGTGACGCCGCCGGGCGCAGCAGGCGCGCGCAGCATTTTAGCCTCGCCGCTTGCGCAGACGCTGTTCTGGGCAGGCGAAGCGACAGCCTCAAATGCCAGCGCTGCGACGGTACATGGCGCACTGGACAGCGGACGCCGCGCCGCCCGCGAAATTCTGGAAATCGGGGAAGGTTAGAGAAGGTTAGAAAAAACAGACTTGCGCGCGCTCTACGGCAATGCAACGGTTTGAGCACAATCTGAAATGTAGAAAGTGTGTATATTTTTTGCGCACGATGAGAATGTGAACTCAGCGCTTGCGCCGAATTCCTGCGCGCGCGCAAAGGGGTGTGAAAAACGGCAAAAATCGGCGCAAAAGTTAGAAAAGGTTGGCGATTTCTAACGATGAGTCGATTCGGGCGTTTGGCGCGCATCTGTTTGACCAATAGGGGGCTAAAGCCCGCCGCAAGCCACAGGGCTTTAGCCCAAGTGGTTAGGCGCTTCTGGCTTTAGCTATCCTGCACACTTGTGTTCTCTGTAGAATTTTAGTATACTGTCTACAGGTAAATCTACAGGGAAAACATGGAATATCAACGAGACGAACATCGGATACACCTCATTATCTATCACCTTGTTTGGACACCCGCGCGCCGTAAGGCTGTTTTAGTAAACGCGATTGCGACGGAGTGCCAAGCGCTGATCCAACAAAAATGCGTTGAACAGGGCTGGCAAGTATTGGAATTGGCGATACAGCCCGATCACGTCCACTTGTTCGTGCGGGTGTTCCCAACAACCTCAGCAGCAGAGGTCGTGAAGGAGTGCAAAGGTCTCACCTCCAGGATACTACGCCAAAAGTATCCTCAGCTTAAGAAAATCCCTTCGCTGTGGACACGTTCATATTTTGCCAGTACCGCAGGGAACGTCTCCAAAGAAACAATTGCTCGTTACATCGCCGCGCAGAAAGGTCTCTAATGATTCGCACGCACATCATTCCTTGCAAACTTAAGCGCGAAGATGCCGATGCGCTCAATCTGGAAAGTGGGCGAATTTACACGGGCGTGTTGGTTGCGCATTGGCGAGTGGTGCGCAAGAAACAGATCTGGTTGGCTGAGAAAAGCGGCACGAGAATTAGCGATTCGCTTGTTGAAGCCCCTTTGCACGCCCATACTATCGACGCAGCGCAGCAAGGTTTCTACAAAGCGTGTGCTACAGCGAAGACACTCAAGCGAGTAGACCCAGGCGCCAGGTATCCGCACTGGACGAAAAAGTTTCGGACTACTGTCTGGAAGAACACGGCGATTAAATTCAAGCAGGGCGAACTCGAACTGTCCAACGGAGCGCACAATCCAAAGATTGCGATCACCTTGCCTGTCGAACTTTTGGGTGTGCTGCGTTTCTTGGAAGTGCGACTGGTTTACGACAAGAAAGCTCGTCATTACCAATGGCATATCGTTGTTGAAAACGGGATACAACCCAAAATAGCCGCTGGAAACAATGTCGTCTCCGTAGACTTGGGCGAAATACATCCTGCCGTTGTAGGAGACGAGAACGAATCAACCCTCATTCTTTGTCGTGAACGTCGTCACGAAGCACAAGGACACGCAAAGCGACTGGCAAAGATCACCCAGGCGCTCAGTCGCAAGACAAAAGGCTCACGCCGCCACAAGCGGCTGATTCGTGCTAAATCTCGGATGAAAGCCCAACACAAACGGGTTACGCACGACATGGAACATAAGGTGAGCCGAGCTATTGTGAATGTTGCCGTTGAGCGCCAAGCCAACACCATTGCGATGGGCAATATTAAAGAGATTGCCGATGGGGTTGCGCTTGGCAAAAAGACTAACCAGAAAATCAGTGGTTGGAATCACGGCAAAATCCGCAAACTGGTAGAGTACAAAGCTGAGGCTGAGGGAATTGCGGTGGTGTTGGTGAATGAAGCATACACTTCGCAAACCTGTCCGAACTGTGGAAGTCGCCACAAACCGAAGGGACGCGTCTATCGCTGCCCGTCTTGCAGGTTTCAGGGACACAGAGACACCGTTGGGCAGGTGAATATCCTTTCAGCTTTCAAGTTTGGCGCGGCAGGAAAGATACCTGTACCCCAAACCACAAAGCATCGTTTGCCTTTCGATATAAGGCTTAAGCGTAGACGCCCCGACACGGGTCAGTCGCAAGACTGTAGCTCGTAGAGCAATCTACGAGAAGCCACGCCACTTTAGTGGCTGTGGAGTGTCACAAAACAAGCAGGAGGCACCCCCTTGTCATCTAAGGTTCGCTTCGGTGTTATTGGTTGTGGAGTTGCGGCATGGATGGGACATCTCCCTTGGATATGGGGACATCCCAACGCCGAGCTAATTGCTGTGTGCGATAACGACCTGCTGCGTGCCCAGCAAGCACAGCAGCGCTATGGGGCGCGCTTTGCCACCACTGACTATCACGCGCTCCTTGCCCATCCCGGCGTGGATGCTGTGTGTATCTGTACTCCACCCTCTTCGCACCATGAGCTTACCCTGGCGGCGGCAGCACATAAAAAACACATCCTCCTTGAAAAACCGATGGGACGTAACCTGCAAGAGTGCGATGCGATGATAGAAACCGCACGGCAGCATGGGGTTTATCTCATGATGGGTCATGAGAAGCGTTTCAACCTGGCGTGTGAACGCATCAAACAAATTATTGACAGTGGACTGATTGGGCAAGTTTTTTACCTAGTTGTGCATTGGGGAGCATCGGTAAAGCTCGCTCCAGAGCAACTCATCCCCGATGGCTACCGCGAGAACTATGAGTGGCGCTGGAAGGATGGAAGTGTGGGTGGCGGCATACTACAAGATCATCTCCCGCATTATGTTGATCTCTGGCGCTGGTGGATGAATGCTGAAGTTGACACGGTAGTCGCTGAGATCCAAAACGTCACACGCGATTATCTGGCTCGACCCGACATCGGTGTATGGGAAGATTTCGGCACAGTGTTGATGCGCTTTAAGAATGGTGCCGTAGGCGTGTTCGATACTGGCACCGTCGGGCGTGGACTATCCCCCATCTTGCATAACGGCTCTGGCGTTGGCGAGTGGTCCGAATTCGGCTATATCTTTGGCACCCGTGGGCAATTGACCTTTGATTTGCCCCCTTGGGACTCGCCAGAACATGGGCGCATCATGGTTTGGTCTTTGGATGACCGCCAGCAGAACAATCGTGGCTGGTATCAAGTGGAAATGCCTGATCCACGTCGTTCACCGGGGGGTCCATTGTCTCCAGCTACCAATGAGACCTATATGTTCCATCGTCAGATTGATCACTTTGTACACGCTATTCAACACGCCATCCCACCGCAAGTTAGTGGCGATGATGGGCTGGCAACGCTAAAAGTCGTTGATGCGGTCTACGAATCGCATCGCAGCGGACAAAAAGTATCCGTTCAGTTATAGAGGAAGGCATTAGCCAATGAATACACCTTATTTAAAACCGCTGCTAAAAGAAAACCGTCCCCTCTGGATTATGGGCGTCCATGATGTCGTCTCCGCCAAAATTGCTGAGCGCGCGGGCTTTGACGCGGTAGGTGTACAGTCGTTACAGATGGCGTTTGTCAACGGACAGCCGGATATTGGCGTGGTCACGCCCAATGAGATCGTGGACATGTGCCGCAAGATACGGCGTTCGATCAGTCTCCCGATTGTCGTCGATTTCGAGCAGGGTTTTGGTGAACCCTATGTTTCTGTTTTCTGGATGAACGAGTTCGAGCGTGCCGGGGTCGCCGCCGTCCACATTGACGACTACGGTTTGCCCTATAAATGTCCTTTCATCCCGCCGCACGTCATGAATCTTGAGTCGATGCAGGAAACTGCCGACAAAATCCGCGCGATGGCAGGGGAAAAACTCAACTCGGAGTTTATGGTCATTGGTCGCCCTGGAACCTATGTTGCCCGCGTTCATCCTGATGAGGAAGCACGTCGTGAAGATTGGCTGCGGCGCGCAAAGACGTACCAGGCGGCAGGCGCAGATGCCATCATGGCGATTTGCTGGACTAAGGAACACGCCCGTTTCTTCCGCAGCCAAATTGATGGACCACTCATGACCATTCGCACTCTAGGTACAGAAATTATGGCAGACCGCGTGCAGTATGCCTCCGATATGATGGAACTCACTGTAGACGAACTCTATGAACTCGGCTATCAAATGCAAATTGAGCCAACGACGATGTTAGGGGTTGCGGTCAATGCGATGGTTGAGGCGTTGGCACTAGAAAAACAAACCGGCAAAATCAGCAGTTTGGCTGCGCGGCACGGCAACCTCTATGACCTGTTGGATTTGTGGATGAACGTGCCAGAGGTGCGCCGCATTCGCCAGACCTACGTCAAAAATCAATGAAAGGAATGTGTAATGTTAACTGGACTATGGACGATTGGCGTGAAAGTGCCTGATCTGGAACGCGAATTAGCTTTTCATCGACAAATGGGCAATTCTATCATTCTTGATGAAGTGCTGATTATAGATGGCGAGCCTTACCGTATTCCACTGGTCAAAATGGGCGATAAGTATCTGCATTTAGCGGAAAAAATGGTGTACGAAGCTTTGTTAGGAACTGAACTGCCTTACGGACCGACACATCTCGTCTATAAAACCGATAACTTTAAACAAGATGTGGCAACAGCGCTTTCAAGTGGCGCGACGGAAATTCGTCCCATTGCCGAAGTATCAGCCGGCTTCGGTGAACGACGGGTCGCCTTTTTCCGCGCCCCCAGTGGCTGGATTTTCGAGATTATCGAAATCACCAAGAATCTTGTACCAGAAGTGTGAGGTCATCCGATGCGCATCAGTGAACATGTTTACCTGGTGGGTAGCGAACAATTTGGCATAAGTCATCCACTGGACTGTAGTTGTTATTTGCTTGATGGTGGTTCAGCCTTGGGTTTGATTGATACGGGCTTAGGTCTGGGTGTTGACGACATTTTGGCTAACATTAAGGCGCACGGTTTTGATCTACAAAAGTTAACCCACATCCTGATTACCCATGCTCATGCGGGGCATTGGGGCGGTGCGCTCGAACTACGTAAGCATTCAAACGCCCAAATTTGGGTACATGAATTTGGCGCAGACGCGATGGCGAATATCGCAGACGATCCGGGCATCCAACTGAATATTAAGTTCCGACGTTATCCAGCGGGGTTTATACCCTCACCGTGTCCACCTGACCGCACGCTTAGCGACGGTGACAGCATAACCATTGGCAATATCGATGTGCGCGCGATTCTCACACAGGGGCATACGAAAGACTCGGTGTGTTACCTATTCAATGATGGCAATAAGCGGGGCTTATTCACGGGCGATGTGGTCTTTTATGGTGGAAAACTGGGCTTGCTTAACCTTGAGGGTTTCAGCATGGAGGATTATCGGCGCGATATTCGCAAGCTCGCCGAACTCAAGATCGATATGCTCCTTCCCGGACACGGCGTTTTCATGCTAAGTCGGGGGCAAAATCATCTTAAACGTGCCATTGATAAGTTGAGTGATTTTATCATGCCAGAGACCTTTTTTGAAACCAATGAACTGATGTGGGATAAAGATTATTTACGGCTTATGTCAGATTAACGGTTAACAGACGAAGGTTACAAGGGTTCACAACATATTTGTAGGGATAAGCGTACAGGGCTGAGCAGCGGGCGAACACACAGGTTCTCAGGCATCAAAATAACGCTTCATGCTTTCTCGCAGCGGGTTCAAAACCCGCCGCTAGACAAAATCTGGAAACCTCTGAACTTGACTTTATCCATTCTTAAGCAGGAAGGGTCACATCGGCTCAAACAAGGGGCTTAAGCCCCTTGTTCAGCAGCATAGA